>CANRGU010000058.1 GCA_947630255.1 uncultured Clostridia bacterium
AAAGTTCAAGCTGTTGAAAAAATACAACTTATAAATGTTTTAAAAGAATTTATTGCAAAAAAAATCACTAAATAATTTAGTGATTTTTTTTGGTTCAATATAACTTAAAAGCACTTACAGGGTAGCAGTTAGTTTGCGACTACTTCTAAGTTTGCATCAGAGCTTAGAACCACAACAGGTCTGAGTCCATATGTTTGGTAACGCCATGCTACTATCGATTCCGAATACCCCCACGACCCTGGAAGGTAAGAGTAATCTTCGTCTGAAGTCTTGATTGCGGTAGCAAGGAAATATCCGCCAATTTGAATCAGTATGTCCTGGTTGATCAAACAAACCATCTGCTTTTCCTCTCAAGTCTTTATATCCTTCTTTAAATGCGCCTCCTCTATCTACTCCACAAGCCTGGCAAGCTCTTTCGATATCGTCTACATTTAAACATCTCACTCCTTCGATTTCATTTAATTTATCAGATGCTCTAAAAACAGTTCCTAGGGGTTTCAGATATCCCTGTCCCTCTACAGTACCACAAACTGTATCATCATTTGAATCGTCAGAGTACCATTTAGGATAATCATTTATGTTACAGTATGGCAATTTTTCAAAATTAAGCATTAAACCACAAGCAGCATATACTCCTTCATAGTTATCTGCACCACCAGCTAAATTAGAACCGTATAATTCTTTTACTTGTTCATCTGTTCCACGCCACATAGTAAAATATTGCTCAAAGTCAAATCCACAATAGCATAATTTTAGTGGAACTCCTGTACTGACAATTAGATAATTTCCACTTCCGTCTCTTCCTAAATATCTCCATCCATCTTCCGCACTATAATGTTTTCCATCTATATATATATCATCATATTCTACATTATAATGAATATAACTTCCTATTGGAATTGATTCTACCACTTTTACTGTACATTGAGCACTGTAATTTCCACAGGAAGCTGTTATTGTTGTTTCTCCTTTTGATACAGCTGTTACTGTTACAGTTTCTCCTGTGTCTGAACTTATTTTTGCTATACTATCTTCAGAATTCGTCCACTTAATTTCTCCTTTTATTCCATTTAATGTTGCTGAGATTTCTTGTGTCACTTCTTTTCCTTCTTCTAATGTCAATATTAATTTATCTGGTGTAATAATTATTCCTTTACTTGATGTAATTGTTCCATCATCTTTTACTTTATATTGGTTACCTGTTTCAGGAAATGTAACAATATATTCATTTTCTTCTCCACCTGCTATTACATTGTCGTTTCCGAAAATTCCTTTCAAAAACTCTTCAAAAGTTGGCGCGTCTTTTTGATCTTTTGTCATTTTCCATTCAGCTAAAGCAAATTCAATTTGTTCCTTTTCTTGTGCCTCTATAGTTTGTTTTTTTGCTTCTTGTGCCTTTGTAATTAATCCTCCGTTTAACGCTACACTTAGTGTTACTCCTACTAATATTAGCATTACTATTACTGTTATTATTAATGCTATTAAGGTTATGCCTTTGTCTTTTTTCATTTGCACTTTTCTCACTTTCTTTTGTTCAAAATAAATTCATCTTACATATTGTAGTATTTTTTCAGTATTTTTATTTTCATCTAATATTTGTAGTGCACTTTTAATTTCGCAGTTTTATTTGCCATGCATTTTCTCCAACTAACGTTAATCTAACATCAGAACTTAAAGAAACTACAGGGCGGAGGCAATATGCAGCACTATAAGGGGTGCCACTTGAGTCATATAAATAGTTCGCATTCACTTTCTCTGAATTCACAATGCGTACACGGAAACCAGCGTTTGAAGAATCCGCATGTATGCAACGAGAAGAAAGCCAATATGTGTTAAAATCTGAATTAGTACTCTTATCTTTTACAAATATGTTTTGATATTCTTTATTTTTCCAGTTGTTTTCTACCATTGAATGATACCAATATGTTTGTGTAACTCTTATTTTATTTTCATCTGTTGGACTTGCTGGTATTGCTTCACTTTGACTAATTGGCTCATCTTGCTTACTTAAATCTAATTCTGTTCCTAAAATATTATTTACCCATCCCTTTTTCTCTTTTTTAAATATTGCTGGGTAATAGCTATTACTTCCTATATACTCCTCTGATATTCCATCATATTTTCCTGTGTCTACATTTGAATTAGCATAATCGTTATAATCCCATCCTCCTTTTGCTTTATCCGTTTTCATCACATCTTGTATATCTTCTATTTTTAAATTTTGTGATGTTCCTATATCTGTTGTATATAATGTTTTGCATACTTTATCTATTAAATATACTGCGTTATTATATCCTTGATAGTTTTTTAAATATACTTTTGCTTCTGTTGGACTTTCACATATTAATCTTATTTGCCCATTTTTTATGTCTAACACTTTCCATTTTAAGTCTTCTTTTGTTATCGGATATTCTATATCATATTTGTTTCCTTCATAACCTGAATACTCTTTTAAGTCGTCATATAACTCGTTTATCTCATTTGTTCCTACACTTCTAGCTTTTACATATTTTTCATAGTCTACATAGTCTCCTACTTTTAGCCCTATGTCTTCTCCAGCATATGTAATGTTTCCTTCATCGTCTTGTTCCCATTCTGCGGTTCCACCAATTATGCTATTTTTTAAATCTTCTATACTTCCATCGTATTCTACTAAAAATACATTACCATGTGGACTTACACATTCTCCACTTTCTTTGTTTACTTTCCATCCTTCTGATAATTCTTTTTCTAATCTTCCTAAATCTACTTTTCCGTTTCCTCTATTTGCTTCTATTATTGCCTTTTTTTGTAGTTCATCTCTATCTATTGTTTTTTGTGTTTCTGATGATGCTGTTTTCGTCTCTGATACTACTCCACCATTTAATGCTATCCCTACTGTTATTGATATTAGTATCAGCATCACTATTACTGTTATTATTAGGGTTATTAATGTTATTCCTCTGGTGCCAGATGTGTTTTCTCCTTCTTTTGTTATTTCTTCCATAGGTTTTTTCTCCTATTTTAAAATGTTTTTTCAATCTATGTTAATATTAACAGGGCAATAAAATATTTTAGGTATTAATTAAATATTGCTTCGAATTCTTCTCCGTCTATTTTTTCTTTTTCTAATAATCTTTGTGCTACTGCAGTTAGTTTATCCATATTATTACTTAATATTTGTTTTGCTGTATTGTATGCTATGTCTATAATTCTTTTTACTTCTTCGTCTATTACATTTGCTGTTTCTTCACTAAAGTTTTTAGTTTGAGCAAAATCTCTTCCTAAAAATACTTCTTGTTGATCTGAACCAAATGTAATTGTTCCGATTCTTTCACTCATTCCGTATTTTGTTACCATTTCTCTTGCAATTTTTGTTGCTCTTTCTATATCGTTACTTGCTCCTGTTGATATATCTCCTAATGCTAAACTTTCTGCAACTCTACCACCTAATAAAGAAATGATGGTTTCTTCCATTTCGGATTTAGACATAAAGTTCTTATCTTCATCCGGTTTATACATTGTATATCCGCCTGCCATGCCTCTTGGTACTATTGAAATTTGATGTATATTATCTTGTGTAGGTAAAAATCTACTTACAACTGCATGACCTGCTTCGTGGAATGCAACTAATTTATTCTCTTTTTCACTTCTTACTCTACTCTTCTTTTCTGGTCCCATTGTTACTTTTATCATGGCATCTTCGATTTCTGCCATGCCAATTTCATTTTTATTTCTTCTTGCGGCAAGAAGAGCTGCTTCGTTTAATACATTCTCTAAATCTGCTCCTGCAAAGCCTGCTGTGTTTTTTGCTATTGTTTTTAAATCTACATCATCTGCTATTTTTTTCTTTCTACTGTGAACTTCTAATATTTGTTCTCTTGCTTTTACGTCTGGTGCTGATACTACTATTTGTCTATCGAATCTTCCTGGACGAAGTAATGCTTTATCTAATACGTCTGGTCTATTTGTTGCAGCAAGAACTATAACGCCTTCGTTTGTTCCAAATCCGTCCATTTCAACTAATAATTGGTTTAATGTTTGTTCTCTTTCATCGTGTCCGCCTCCTAGTCCTGCTCCTCTTTGACGTCCAACTGCATCTATTTCATCTATGAATATTATACATGGTGCGTTTCTTTTTGCTTGGTCAAATAAGTCTCTTACTCTTGATGCACCAACACCAACAAACATTTCAACAAAGTCTGAACCACTTATTATAAAGAATGGAACTCCTGCTTCTCCTGCTACAGCTTTTGCAAGTAATGTTTTACCTGTACCTGGCTGACCTACTAATAAAACTCCTTTTGGTATTCTTGCTCCCATATCTGTGAATTTTTTTGGTGATTTTAAGAATTCTACTATTTCTTGTAATTCTTCTTTTTCTTCATCTACTCCGGCTACATCATCAAAAGTAACTTTAGTTTTATCAGATACTCCCATCATTCTTGCTCTGCTTTTTCCAAATGACATAGTTTTATTACCTGATGCTCCTTGGTTACTACCCATTAATAAGAACCAGAATATAAAGAAAATTATTAATATTCCAAAAGGTGATAATAAGCTTAATATCATAAGTATTGTTGATTGTGATTTTTCTTCTAATGTAAAGCTATTTTCTTCTAAGTTTTTACTAATTTTATCCATAAAGCTATCTATACTTGGTATATTAACCTCTTTTTCTGCTCTTGGCTCATCTCTTAATGTAACATATGCTTTCGTTCCATCTGAAGTAAGTTCTATGTTACTTACTTTTCCACTTTGTATTGCAATCATTAATTCTGAATATTTCATTTTGTTTTGTGAATTATCCATAATTGATGATATCAATACTACAAATATTATACCTAAAATTAGCCACATTGCTAATGTTTTTACACTTTTTTTCATTTTTTATTCTCCTTTATAAGGTTTGATTTTATATATGAAATATAACATATAGATTTATTAATTACAATACTTTTTAAAAAAGTTTTTTCTTGCAAACGCTTGCGTATCAAGGTTTTTTCTACGGAAGATTAATATATAGCTATAAAAAAAATTTTTCCTTTTTTTACTAAAATTTTTAGATTTTTGATAGGCTTAAGATATTTATTTCCTATGTTATTATTGCATAGCTTTATAATATCATCTATATTTACTTTTTCTATTCCTGTTGTAGATAATAAAAGTTCATTAATAGTATATAGTATAATTCTTCTTTTTAGTACCAATTCTAGATTATTGAATTTTTTTAAATCTAAGGTTATTTGGTTTTCATGTGTTTCTACACATATATCTTTGAATATTTGCTGTGTTATTTTATTTAGATATTCATTTTCCTCATTTGCTACTTCGGATAATCTATTTATTGTTTTTAAAAAATTTGGATTAAATTCTTTTTTTATATACGGAATTACTATATTTCTGATTTTATTTCTTGTATAAATATTTTCATTATTTGATTTGTCTATTCTTGGCTCTAAATTATTTTTCTTGCAATATTCTTCTATTTCTTCTCGTGATGTCTCAATTAATGGTCTTATATATTTTTTATCTCTTATTGGTTCTATACCCTTTAATCCAGATGTACCGCTTCCTCTTAAAATGTTCATTACTATAGTTTCTGCTTTATCATTATTATTATGCGCTGTTGCTATTTTATTTGATTTTGTTTTTTCTAGAACTTCATCAAAAAATTCATATCTTATTTTTCTTCCTGTTTCTTCTGTTCCTCTTTTTAAATTATTAGCAATTTTTATTACATCTATTCTTTTTATATAACATTCTATTCCTAACTTTTTGCAAAATTCTTTTACATATTCTGTTTCCTCATCGGCTTCTTTTCTTATCATGTGATTTATATGTGCTACACAAAATTCAAAATCAAAGTCATTTTTTATTTCATTTAATATATGTAATAAACAAATTGAATCTGGTCCACCAGATACTCCTATAACAATTTTATCTCCGTTTTCTATTAAGTTATATTTTTTTATTGTATTTATTACTTGTTCTTTTAGCATGATTTACTCCTATTTTAATTTAGGGTTGCTAAGTATGCAACCCTTAAATTTCTATTCTCTGTATTTTTCCATATTACCAAACTTTGTAAAATTTCCAAGCCATACTAATTCTACTGTTCCTGTAGAACCCGACCTGTGCTTTGCCAAAATTACTTCTGCTATATTTTTCTTGTCTGAATCTGGATTATAATAATCGTCTCTGTATAAAAACATTACAATGTCAGCATCTTGCTCTATCGCACCAGATTCACGAAGATCTGAAAGCATTGGTCTATGATCTGCTCTTGCTTCAGCTGCTCTAGATAATTGAGATAGTGCAATTACTGGTACATCTAATTCTTTTGCAAGTATTTTTAGTGATCTACTTATTTCAGAAATTTCTTGCTCACGACTCGAATTTCTTTTTCCGCTTCCTTGTATTAGTTGTAAATAATCTATTACTATAAGTCCTATATTTTTTTCTATTTTTAGTTTTCTGCATTTTGCTCTTATTTCTGTAACAGTTATTCCTGGTGTGTCATCAATATATATTGGTGCCTCTGAAAGTGGTCCGTAAAGCTGTTGCAAGTTTTACCCAATCGTCTTCTTCTATTTTTCCGGTTCTAATTTTATTACTATCAACCATTGCTTCACTACATAGCATTCTGCTTACAAGCTGACTTTTAGACATCTCTAAATTAAATATTATAACTGGAACCTTTGCTTTAAGTGCTGCATTAGTTGCAATATTTAAGGCAAATGCTGATTTACCCATTGCTGGTCTTGCAGCTACTAATATTAAATCTGAATTATGTAGTCCAGCTGTTTTATAGTCTAAGTCTACAAATCCGGTTGGTATTCCCGTTATTGGTTGCTTTTGGTTATATAATTTTTCTATTTCTGCAAAACTTTCAACTAAAATATCTTTTAATGCAGAATATCCCTTTTGGTTTTTTCCTTGTGCAATGTCAAATATCTTTTTTTCTGCTTGATCTATAATTGAATCTATGCTTTCTGTTTCTGCATATCCTAAATCTATAAGTTCATTAGAAGTTTTTATTAATCTCCTCAATATTGACTTTTCTTCTACTATTTTTATATATTTGTCTACATTTGCAGTTGTTGGCACTTTGTCTGGAAGTGCTGCTAGATATTCTAATCCTCCAACAGCTTCTAGCTTTCCTAGAGATGTTAGCTCTGCTTTTACGGTGATTATATCTACTGGTTCTGCTCTATTATATAAATTTAAAATTGCTTCATATATTATTTTATTATCTTGCCTATAAAAATCATCTGATTTTAACACTTCAATGCTATCTACTACTGCATCTTTATCTGTAAGCATACTGCCTAATACAGCTTGCTCAGCATCTATGTCGTGTGGTGGTATTTTTCCTAAGTCCATATTTTCCTCCTTCTCTGTCAGTATATATCTAATGTTTTTAGCCCTCATTCTTCTCTATCATTTAGTGTTATTCTGGTTCTACCGCTAATGTTAATTTTGCAGATACTCCATCTCCAAATTTTATTTCTACTGAAAATCTTCCTATATTTTTTATGGTTTCTTCTAAATTTATTTTTTTCTTATCTATTTCCATTTTATATTGCTTTTTTAGTTCTTCTGATATTTC
>CANRGU010000059.1 GCA_947630255.1 uncultured Clostridia bacterium
AATATTTAATATATATTTTTAGGAGGAAATAAAAATGGTATTTTTAATTATACTATTAGTTATAATTCTTATTATAGCAGTAAAATCAATTAAAGTTGTTAAACAATCTGAAGTTTATATTATTGAAAGACTTGGTAAATTTCATAAAATTGCTGATGCAGGTCTTACAATAATTATTCCTTTTGTTGATCATGTAAGAAGCGTTGTAAGTTTAAAGGAACAAACAATGGATATTCCACCACAAGGAGTTATTACAGAAGATAACGTTACAATAACAATAGATACAGTTGTGTTCTACCAAATTACTGACCCAGCAAAGGCTGTATATGAAATTCAATCTTTAAAAAGAGGTATTGAATATCTTGCAATTACTACTATTCGTGATATTGTTGGTAAAATGAATTTGGATTCAACTTTTAGTTCAAGAGACTTAATTAATAATCAATTAAGGATGTTATTAGACGAAGCAACTGATAAATGGGGTTGTAAAGTAAACAGAGTTGAAATTAAAGATATTAGACCACCAGAAGACATCCGTGATGCAATGGAAAAACAAATGAATGCAGAAAGAAATAAAAGAGCTGCCATTCTTCAAGCTGAAGGTGAAAAGCAAGCAGCAATAACAATTGCAGAAGGTGAAAAAGAAGCCGCTATTCTTCAAGCTGAAGCTGAAAAAGAATCAAAAATAAGAAAAGCTATTGGTGAAGCTGAAGCTATTCGAGAAGTTGCAAAAGCTAAAGCTAAAGAAATTGAAATGGTTTATGATTCTATTAAAAAGGCAAATCCAGATGATAAACTTGTTCAACTAAAATCTTTAGAAGCATTAGAAAAAGTTGCCGAGGGTGATGCAAACAAAGTATTTATTCCTTTTGAAGCAACTGGTGCTCTTGCAGGTTTAGGCTCTATTAAGGAAGTTATGAAGGATGAAAAGAAAAAGAAAGAATAGATTAAACTAAAAAATTAAGGAACCAATTTTTGGTTCCTTGTTTTTTGCTATTCTCCTAGGCCGAAACTTATTCCGAATAGCACTATTTATTCTATTCATTATTTTATCATCTTCGATGTGTCCTATTTTTTCTTTTAATCTGCTTTTATCTATTGTACGTATTTGCTCCGTCAGTACTACTGAGTCGGATTTTAATCCAAATTCTTTCGAATCTAATTCTATATGTGTAGGCAGTTTATTTTTGTTTAATTGTGATGTTATAGCAGAAACAATAACAGTAGGGCTATATTTATTTCCTGTGTCATTCTGTATTACTAAAACTGGTCTTATTCCTCCTTGCTCTGATCCTATAACTGGACTTAAATCTGCATAAAACATATCTCCTCTTTTGATCATCATATTCTTCACTCCTGTTTACTTCTAATAGTTCAATTGATTTATATTTTAGATATGATAAGTTTGAGATTAAGAATATAATTTACTTAATTTTATATATCATTTGAAATTTCTTTTAATTTAAAAGCTAATATATCTTCCTTTTGTAAATTATTTATTTTTATCTCATTATATAATATGTAAATTGATGTTTTTTGTGTTATATCTTGTATTTCTAATTTATTTGGTACACCCGTTTTTTTGTCAATATATAACTTTTTATAGGTTTTATATTTATTACCATTTTTTAATTTAGCTTCTAATATTATTTCATTTTCATTTTCAGAAATATTATTTTCGTTAGAATCGGTATAATCTTTTATAAAACTCATTAATGTAATTGTATTTTCTCCCATGTATGGATAATTTTCATATATCTTACTTAAATTAAGGTTGCTATTTTCTATTTTTAAATTTGCTCCATCATAGGTAAATTTAATACCTTTTACATTTTCTGGTTCTAATATTTCATGTTCAAATATATTATTTTCTTTTACATATTTTTCTTGTGCCACATATACATTTGTATTTTTATTAGATTCTATTGTTATATTTGCGGTTAGCTCATAGGAATTAATATCTAAAATATATTTTTTTATTTCGTCAGCTGATTTACTACTGATATTATTTCCCAATATAGGATTTTTATAATTGTTTTTTATAAAAAATATTGCAATTATTGCAACTATTATAATTATTGCAATTATGATTATTTTCTTCATAACGTATGACCTCCCTAATATAAAAAAAGAATAGCTATTTGCTATTCTTTTTTTAATTTATTCATAAATTATTAAAATATTCTTCTAGACAAGTTAGTAATTCGTTTGCATTTTCTATTTTATTTACTTTTTCTCTTATTCTGCTAGAGTCTTTTAAGTTTTTTATGTACCAACATATGTGTTTTCGCATTTCTCGTATTGCTATGTATTCTCCCTTTTCTTGCATTGCTAGTTTTAAATGTTCTTTTATTATTTCTAGTTTTTGTGCGTTTGATATTTCCTCTGTTTTTTCATTTTTTAAATTGTTTATTATTTCGCCAATTATCCATGGATGACCAAGAGTTGCTCTGCCTATCATTATTCCGTCTACGCCAGTATATTCAAACATTTTCTTGGCATCACTTGCTGTTTTTATATCTCCATTTCCTATTACAGGAATGTTTACGTTTTCTTTTACATTTTTTATAACTTCTAAGTCAACGTGCCCTGAATAATATTCATCTCTTGTTCTGCCATGTACTGTAATTGCTGATGCGCCAGCACCTTCAAGAATTTTTGCTATTTCTACTGCATTTATACTATTTTTATCCCAACCTTTTCTTATTTTTACAGTTACTGGTTTGTCAGTATTTTTTACTACCTCTTTTACTATATCTTCTACTAATTTAGGATTTTGCAAAAGCCTACTACCATCGCCATTTTTTACAACCTTTGGTGCAGGGCATCCCATATTTATATCAATTATGTCTGCAAACTTAGAGGCAATTTTTGCTCCTTCTCCCATTATTTTTGGGTCGCTTCCAAATATCTGAAAGGCTATTGGTCTTTTTTCTCCATCAATATTCATTAACTTTTTTGTTTTTTCATCATTATAAAATAAAGCTTTGCTACTTATCATTTCTGTATATACTAAACCCGGATTACTATATTTTTTGCATATCACTCTAAATGGCAGGTCTGTTATCCCTGCCATTGGAGCAAGTAGTATATTATTTTCTAATTCTACATTGCCTATTTTTAGATTCTTTATATACATATATTTCTCCTTCATTATTTTGTAAATATGTTCTTTTTGCTTCTAGCACTAATATTTAATAATAATCCTATTAAAATGAAATTAGTTAAAAGTGAAGTTCCTCCATAACTAATAAATGGTAGTGGTACACCTGTAATTGGAAGGAGTCCTATTGTCATTCCTATATTTTCTATTATGTGAAATAATAATACCCCAACAATTCCCATTGCAATGTATGAACCTAAATCATCTCGTGCATTTTTTGCTATATTAATTGCTTTTGTTATAAGCACTACATACACTACTACAATTAATCCACACGCAATAAACCCTAATTCTTCACCTATCATTGAAAAAATAAAGTCTGTAGTTTTAGGATATAAAAATCCTAAATGTGTTTGAGTTCCCTTAAGCCATCCCATTCCAAAAAGTTTGCCTGCTCCTATTGCTATTTTTGATTGTATTATGTTATAGCCTGCTCCTCTTGGGTCTAAATCTGGATTTAAATACACATCTATTCTAGATTTTGCGTGGTCTGGCAAAATAAAAAAGTACATTATAGGAAGTAAAGTCACTAATAACAATATTGAAATAATAATATATTTTTTATCAATTCCTGCAACAAATAAAATTAGCACTAATGATAATATATATGCTATTGCTGTGCCATAATCTGGTTGCATTATTATTAGTAGGACTGGTAAAAATACAATACCTAACACCATTGCTAGCTTTAAAGGTTTATTAATTTCTTTTCTTGATCTTTTTTGTATATTTACAATTACAGAGCTTACCAAAATTATAACAAAAATTTTAGCAATCTCTGCTGGTTGAAATGCAAAAAAGCCTATATTGAACCAGCTTTTAGCTCCATTTATAGCACCTGTAAACAATACTGCAATTAATAATATTATTGATAATCCATATAAATATGGCGATATTCTTGCTATTATATTGTAATCTACAAACAATATTAATATTAAAATAGGAATACTAATACCTATCCACATGCATTGTTTTTTAAATTCTTCCAAACCACTATCTACTGTAGCGCTATATAAGGCTATTAATCCAATTGCTACTAATATTAAAACGCAAATTAAAATACTCCAGTCTGCATTTTTTAATATTCTTTTATTCATCATTACCTCACTAATTTTTTAAAAGCAAGTATTTAATTACTTGCTTTTTCAGTTTTAACCTCGTTTTTTTCTTCGCCTTCTGGTTCTTTTTTTTCACTCGTATTTTGTTCTTTTAAAATTTCTTCTTTCTCTGCTTGCTTTAGTTCTTCTGCAGTTTTTTCTTTTTCAACTTGTTTTGTTTCTTCTACTTTTTGTTCCTCTATTTTTTGTTCTTTACTGTCTTTCTTTTCATTATTCTCTTTTTTTGATCCTTTATCTATTTCCTTTGTATTTTCTGCATCTTTTTTTTCTTTATCTTCATTTTTTTCATCTTTTTCTTGTACTTCTTTTTCTTCCTGTTTGTCCTCTTCTTTATTTTCTTTTTCCTTATTATTTTCCTCTTCCTTTTTATTTGCTTCTTTTTTAACTGCATCCTTCATTTCATGTTTTATATTTATTATTGGAATATTTGCATAAAGAGATGGGGCTCCTTGTGTTCCGTCTTCTGAAATTTCGTTTGTAAGTCTAACATCTATTGCCGATTCCTCTACTTCTATGTATTTTTTTATTACCTCTATTATTTCTTGCTTCATTAATTCTAAGAAATCAGCAGAAACATTTGCTCTATCTTGCATTAATACTAAATGTAATCTTTCTTTTGCTGTTTCTTTACTATGAGTTTGCTTTTGCTCTGATTTCATCAATTTCTTAAAAAATTTTGCTATATTCTCAAACATCTTATTTTCCTTTCTAGAAATACATCTTTTTAATTATTACTTTTTACTTTTTGAAAACCAACTCTTTATTTTGTTCCAAAAACTCTTTTCTCTACCAGGAATTGTAACCTCAATATTTTCACCTAATATTCTTCTTGATATTTCTATATATGCCTTACCTGATGGGGCTTTTTTATTTCTTATAACTGGTTCACCTTTATTTGTTTGTGTAATTATGTACTCATCATCTGGAACTACACCTATTAAGTCAACAGATAGAAGGTCAACAATATCTTCTACTTCCATCATTTCACCCTTTTTAACCATAGTAGGTCTTAATCTATTTACTACTAATTCTGGATTTTTTATTTCTGAACTTTCTAATAGTCCTATTATTCTATCTGCATCCCTTATAGCTGATATTTCAGCTGTTGTAACAACAATTGCTCTATCAGCGCCTGCTATTGCATTTTTAAATCCTTGTTCTATACCTGCAGGACAATCTATTAATATATAATCAAAATCTTCTTTTAATTTTTTGGTTAATGCTTTCATTTGTTCTTCATTTATTGCTGTTTTATCTCTGGTTTGTGCTGCTGGAAGTAAAAATAGCTCCTCAAAACGCTTGTCCTTAATTAATGCTTGTCTCAATTTACATTTTTCTTCAACAACATCTACTATATCATAAACTATTCTATTTTCTAATCCCATAACAACATCTAGGTTTCTAAGTCCAATATCTGTATCGACTAAAACAACTTTTTTGCCTGCATCCGCAAGGCTGGATCCAAGATTTGCTGTTGTTGTAGTTTTTCCAACTCCACCTTTTCCTGATGTTATAACTATAACTTCTCCCATAAAAACTTTTCCTCCTAAATAAAATAACTGTATTTTTTAATACAGCTATTTTATAATCTTTTACGGAAAAAGTCAATTGGTAATTTATATAAAATTCTTTTAAATATATTCCGATGCCTGCTAATATCCTTTTTATACGTCACTATAATTATTTGATTGATCATATAATTTTTTATCAGTGTCACTATAAATAACTTCTATAGTATGCCCTCTTCCCTCAAATTTTGCTACAAGATCTGTATTGTCTCCTATTGGTGTCCAATATGAATCAGTTAATTTATCTTTATAATCCTCTGCTTTAAAACTTAAATCATTGATTAATACATAAATTGTATCTTCACTATTGTTGAAATCATAATATTTGCCGTTTACATTTACATTTTTTTGATTTTTACCTATCAATAGTAATTGGTCTACCGTATATATTGGTATTACATTACTAGTATCAAAATACGAGTTATATGCATCTTCCATCGTTCCAGTGGTTTCATATACTTTTTTTGTTTCATTTAGCATCTCTTTTTGGGTTTTTACTTTGTTTGCCACAATAATATATGAACTCATCAAAAATGATACTATGAATAATATTGTAACTAACGTTACTACTGTTATAGCTCCATTTTCTTTTTTTAGATTTTTCATTAGTTCCTCCTTTTGCAAGGTTTAAAATATTGCCTTACTTTGTACAGTGTGTTTCCAACATATATGTATAAAATATCTCTTATTTCATTATACTTTAATTAATATTATTTTGGCAAGATGTTTTTCATTTTTATTTACTTATATCACTAAAAATGATAAAATACAAATTGTAATTTAAGGAGATTTAGAATGAAAAATAAGTATTTAGAAAAATTAGAATATAACAAAGTTTTAGAAATGCTTAGCTCATTTGCTAAAACATATATTGGTATAGATAAATGTAAAAATTTAATGCCTGCTGCTAACGTAGAATTTTTATTAAATCAAACTTATGAGGCATATAATTTAATTTGTAGGAATGGAAGTCTTCCTATTTCTGAAATTGATAATATAGATATATTAATTAAAAATTTAGAGTCAAATTTTTCTTTAGATGCTTCAGATTTATTAAAACTTACTCATATACTAAAAACTTCTAGAGAAATTAAGGAATACTTTTGTTTTGATGCAGAAGAATATAGTTTAATTTCAAGTTATTTTTCTAACTTGTATATAAATAAACAGTTAGAAAAAGAAATAAATGACAAAATTTTAGATGAAAACACTATATCTGATAATGCTTCTGTAAAACTTAAATCAATTAGAAAAGCTGAAAAAGATTTAAGTTTAGAGATAAAAAATAAATTGAATACCATAGTTCACTCTTCAACTTATTCTAAATATCTTCAAGATAGTGTTGTAACAATAAAAAATGAAAGATATGTAGTTCCTGTTAAAGAAGAATACAGAGGGCAAATAAAAGGTTTTGTGCATGATGTATCTTCAAGCGGTTCTACTGTTTTTGTTGAGCCATTAGTTATATTTGAACTTAATAATCAGCTTAATAATTTAAAGGCTGATGAGCAGATAGAAATACTTAGAATTTTAGAAGAGCTTTCAAGAAAATTTGCTTTAATTACAAATGAACTAAAAAATGATGTTTCATTAATTGGAGAAATTGATTTTATTTTTGCAAAGGCTAGTTTTAGCAAAAGTATTAACGGAATTAAACCA
>CANRGU010000060.1 GCA_947630255.1 uncultured Clostridia bacterium
AGAATCTTTGCAATTTCATTTGTTCCAACAGCATATTTTTCAAATTCGCATACTCCTAGTGGTCCATTCCATACAATAGTTTTTGCTGTTTTTACTGCTTCTTTGAATTTTTCTATTGATTTTGGTCCGATATCTAACCCCATATATCCATCTGGGATTTCATCAGATGCAACTACCATATATTCATTTTCATTTGAATATTCTGTTGTTATTTTATTATCGACTGGCAATAATAACTGTACTCCTTTTCCTTTAGCTTTTTCTAAAAGACTTTTTGCTAAATCTAATTTATCTTCTTCGCATATTGATGTACCTATATTTAATCCTTGTGCTTTAAAGAATGTGTAACTCATTCCACCACCTATTATTAATGTATCTACTTTGTCAATTAAGTTTTCAATAACTCCAATTTTGTCAGATACTTTTGCTCCACCTAAAATTGCAACAAATGGTCTTTTAGGATTTTCTAATGCTCCTCCTAAAAACTCAAGTTCTTTTTCAATTAAGAATCCAGATACAGCTGGCAAATAATCTGCAACTCCTGCTGTTGAACTATGTGCTCTATGTGCTGTTCCAAAAGCGTCATTTACATATATTTCTGCAAAACTTGCAAGTGCTTTTGAAAATTCTGGATCATTTTTTTCTTCTTCACTATGAAATCTAACATTTTCAAGAAGGATAGCTTCTCCCTCTTTTATATTTGCTACAAGTGCTTTTGCATCATCACCTATAACATCTTTTGCAAGTTTTACTTCTTTACCTAATAATTTAGATAATTCCTCTGCTACTGGTTTTAATGAATATTTATCATTAAATTCCCCTTTTGGTCTTCCTAAATGTGAACAAAGTATAACTTTAGCATTATTATCTAACAAATACTTAATTGTAGGTATAGCTGCTCTTATTCTTCTGTTGTCAGTTATTTCTCCTGTGTCTTTATCTAGAGGTACATTAAAATCGCATCTAACTAATACCTTTTTACCTACTACATTAATGTCTCTTACAGTTTTCTTATTCATAAAATTCTCCTCTCGTGCACTTTTATTGATTTATTTCAATTTTTTACTAAATATTGAAGTGTGATGTTTGAAGTGTGAGGCGTGTACTATTTAGTTTATTCAAATTTCACACTTCCCACTTCTTACTTCACACTTCGTTTAAATTATAATTCTGCAAAGTATTTTATTGTTCTTACCATTTGACTTGTGTAAGAATTTTCATTATCATACCATGCAACTACTTGAACTTGATATAATCCATCAGATATTTTTGTTACCATTGTTTGTGTTGCATCAAATAATGATCCACAAGTAATTCCTATTATATCAGAAGATACTAATAATTCTTCTGTATATCCGAAAGACTGACTAGACTGTTTTTTCATTGCCTCATTTATTTTTTCTGGAGTTATATCTTCTCCTTTAACAACTGCTACTAATATTGTTGTTGAACCTGTTGGAACTGGAACTCTTTGTGCAGATCCTATTAATTTTCCATTTAATTCTGGAATAACTAATCCTATTGCTTTTGCAGCTCCTGTAGAATTAGGAACAATATTTACTGCAGCAGCTCTTGCTCTTCTTAAATCTCCTTTTCTATGTGGACCATCTAATAACATTTGGTCCCCTGTATATGCGTGAACTGTTGTCATTATTCCTGACTGTATTGGTGCATAATCATTTAATGCTTTTGCCATAGGTGCTAAACAATTTGTTGTACATGATGCTGCTGATATTATTTTATCTTCTGAAGTTAATACATTTTCATTAACTCCAAATACTACTGTTTTTAAATCTTTTCCTGCTGGTGCTGATATTACTACTTTTTTTGCTCCTGCTCTTATGTGAGCTTCTGCTTTTTCTTTTGTTGTGTAGAATCCTGTACATTCTAATACAACATCTACACCTATTTTACCCCATGGTAAATTTTCTGCATCTTTCTCTGCATAAATTTTTATTGTTTTTCCATCTACTGTAATTGAGTCTTCTCCAGCAAATACTGTATCTGCTTTGTCGTATCTTTTTTGTGCTGAATCGTATTTCAACAAATGTGCTAACATACTTGGGCTTGTTAAATCATTTATTGCAACAATTTCATACCCCTCCGTTCCAAACATTTGTCTAAATGCTAGACGTCCTATACGTCCGAAACCATTAATAGCTACTTTTACTGACATAAAATATTCACTCCTTCTTGATGATAAACATCCTCTAATATTTATATTATTCTCAACAAAATGTATTCTATAACAAAAAAGAACACTTTGCAAGTGTTCTTTTATATATTTTAAAATATTCTTTTACCTCTGAAAGTAATAGGTACTTCTGAAAGTGCTGCTTCTTTTAAAGATTTCCATGTAATTTCTTGATGTAAGAAGTCATTTATTTCATTCTCTATTTTTTGTTGATATGGTGTCAATTCTATTTTTACTTCATAGAATAATGCATTTCTTACTTTAGTCCAAAGGCTTGGTTTTTCTGGTAAATTTGTTTTAGCTCTAGATACTTTGAAATCAGAACCTTCTGTGCTACTAGTTGTTGTGTCATCTTCTCCTATCTTAAATTCTCTTGAAACATTTGATTTTTTTAATAAATCTGAATTTTCTTCTACTGATTCATTACTTACTTGATTAAACATTTTATATCCTCCTTATAACTTTGCACTTATCTTTTGTAAATTCACTTATACAAATAATTTACTTTAATCTTTACTTAATTTTATACTACAAATAATTAATTAAATCAATAGTTTTTTTGTTATATTTATATTACTTTTTTGTTACAATTTTGTTACGTTATTTTTCCAAATAATTCTAGGTCTTCACTGCTACTTATTTCTACGTTTTTAAATTTATTTTCCGTGTTTTTAGACTTTATATTTACAAGCATATAATTAGATGTATGCCCTTTTGTATATTCTCCATCTTCTTGTTCAAATAAAACTTCTACAGTTTTTCCAATGTATTTATCTAAAAATTCTTTCTCATTTCTATTTGATAACTCTATAAGTTTATGACTTCTTTTTTCTTTAATACTACTATCTACTTGATTAGGCATTATTGCTGCTCTTGTTCCTTTTCGTTGTGAGTATTTAAATATGTGCATTTTATAAAATTTTACTTTTTTTAAATATTCATATGTAGTATTAAACTCTTCTTCTGTTTCTCCTGGAAATCCAACTATTATATCTGTTGTAAGAGCCACTCTAGGGAAGGTATTTCTTAATCTTTCTACAACTAAATCGAAATCTTCTGTCGTGTATTTCCTATTCATTCTTTTTAATATTTGGTTGCATCCACTTTGAAGAGATAAATGAAAATGATCACATATTTTATCTACTTTTTTTAATCTTTTTACAAATTCATCTGTTATTATATTTGGTTCTAATGATCCAAGTCTTATTCTTTTCAATCCCTCTATTTTGTTAATTTCTTCTAGTAAATCAATTAACCTTATATTGCTATCTTTAAAATCTATTCCATAAGATGCTATATGAATCCCTGTTATTACAACTTCTTGCAAGCCTTTTTTTACTATGCTTTTTATTTCGCTAACAATGCTTTCTAAATCTCTACTTCTTACCCTTCCTTTTGCATATGGAATAATACAATATGAACAAAAATTATTGCAACCATCTTGTACTTTTATTACTGCTCTTGTTTTTTCTGTATATGTAATAGTTCCAAAATCTACAAATTCTTTTTGTTTATTAATATCGGTCATCATAATTTTTTTATCATGATTTTTTCTGTTAATTTTTTCTTCTACTATTTTAACTATATCATTTTTTTCAGTATTTCCAACTATTAAATCTATTTCTTCTATTGCTTCTAACTCTTTTGCTGCAACTTGAGCATAACATCCAGTTACAACAAGAAGAGATTCAGGATTTATTTGTTTTACTCTTCTTATTATTTGCCTTGATTTTCTATCAGACATATTTGTAACTGTACATGTATTAATAATGTATATGTCTGATTTCTCTTCGAAGTTAACTATTTTGTAATTTTTTTCAATAAATTTTTCTATCATTGCATTAGTTTCATATTGATTTACTTTGCAACCTAATGTATAAAATGCTACTTTTTTCATTTTATTTTCCCGTTCTTCCATCTAATGAATCTAAATTGTCTAATGCTTTACCTGTTCCTAAAGCTACACAACTTATAGCATCTTCTGCTATCATTACATTTATTCCTGTTTGTTCTTGTAATAGCTTGTCTAATCCGTCAACCAAGCATCCTCCACCTGTCATATATATACCTTTGTCACTAATATCTGCTGCAAGTTCTGGTGGTGTTCTCTCTAATGTAGAATGCACTGCATCTACTATCATCATAGCTGGTTCTATTAATGCTTCCAACATTTCACTTGATTTTATTGTTAGAGTTTTAGGAAGACCTGTGCTTAAATCTCTTCCTCTAATGTCCATTTCTGTATCTTGTATTTTTGGATATACACAACCAATATTTACTTTTAGGTCTTCTGCTGTTCTTTCTCCTATCATTACATTATGTTTTTTCTTTATATATTTTACTATTGCCTCATCAAATTTATCTCCAGCCACTTTTATAGATGTACTTACAACTGACCCTCCAAGAGATATAACTGCAATGTCTGATGTTCCTCCACCTATATCTACAACCATGTTACCACATGCCCTTGATATATCAATTCCAGCTCCTATTGCTGCTGCAATAGGTTCTTCAATTAAATATACTCTTCTTGCTCCAGCTTGTGATGCTGCATCTATTACTGCCTTTTTTTCAACTTCTGTAACTTGTGATGGAATACATATCATAATTCTCGGAGCAAATACAAATTTACCACATATTTTATTTATAAAATACTTAAGCATTTTTTCTGTTACTGTATAGTCTGATATAACTCCATCTTTTAGAGGTCTGGTTGCAACAATATTGCCTGGGGTTCTTCCAAGCATTCTTCTTGCTTCTCCACCTACCGCAAGCACTTCATTAGTAAGATTATTTACTGCTACTACTGAAGGCTCTCTTAGAACAATACCTTTACCTTTAACATATGCAATTACAGTTGCAGTTCCTAAATCAATCCCTATATCTTGTCCAAAACCGTCTAAAACCGAACATTATCATCTATCCTTTCTGATATATATTCTTATTATTTACAGAAATATTACATTTATGTTGCAATTATATTACAAAACAAATAAAATAGCAAATGTTTTTTATATTTTTTTAAACATTTGCTACTTAGTATTGCTTTTATTTGAATTCATTTAAGTTACGGTAGTACTGTATATAAAACTAAAAATCCTGCTATAGGTAAAGCGATTTTAAGGTCATCATCTTCAATATCGCTAAAGAAATTATAAATCTCATCATCTGTTTTTTCATTTGTAAGTCCAAGTACTATTTTACCTACATTATTATATCTATAATTAATATTGAAATTTATTGTTTCTTTAGGATAAAAATTTTTTATTTCTCGGTATTCACTTCCTAAATATATTTCATTTTTATCATACAAATTAATTTTTACATATTTTAATGGAATAATGTCTTCTGTATCGTTAGTTACTGTTCCTTTTATATATCCATGAGTATTTGCAGATTTGCTTTCAGTTACCGTTACAATTGGAGATTTTCCTATTATTTCATAATTTGCCATCTCTTCAAAATTTTCTCTCATTGCTAAACTTGTTAACCCACCTATTATTGCAAACATTACTATGAATAGTAAAAAATATTTCCAGAACTTTTTTAGCGTTCCCATTTTTTTCTCCTTTTTTAACTAATCTTTAATAATTATACTATATTTATGCGATTTTGTAAAGTAAAAGAGAGTGTTAGTCACTCTCTTTTCGTTTACCAACTACCTGCTTACCTCTATCCATTTTTTGATAAATGCTATCAGCCGGTTCCTTTATAGTTATTGACTCCAATACGCACTCTCTGAAAAATACATATGACTCATCTGTTCCCTCTACAATACATTCGATATTGCCAATTGATACCATAACATTGACTTTTCGTTTTTTGGTTAGATTAATAAACTCAACTAATTTTTTAGATACCTCTAATTTCTTATAAATAATACTAATTGACTCTTTTGGAGTTATAGATTTCAATGAACCTTGTTTGAATAATACCTTTGTAGCTTTCTTATTTTCTATAACACATGCAATATTGTCAATAGGTACCATTGCCTTTCTCTCAAGAGTTCTTTCGAGCTTAATAAAATCACCTGTCCTTCTAGCCACCTCTATTTTTTTAGTGATAATATCAACCGACTCTTTTACCGTTAGTGATTTTAATGAACATTGCTTAAAAAATATGTCTGAATTTCTTATATGGTCTTTAACGCATGCAATACTATCAATAGATACAATAACCTTTTTTGCTTTTGGTCTTGTTAGTTTTATAAAACTAACTGCCTTTTTAGATGTCTTTATTTCTTCATAAATGACATCAACTGATTCTGCTACAAATAGTGAATCTAGTAAGCACTGTTTGAAAAACATCTTCGAAGCTACTTTACACTCTACGACACATGCAATATTGTCAATAGGTACCATTGCCTGTTTTTCACAACTTCCTGTTAGTTTAATAAACATTTTCTTTCTCCTTTTAAATTTAAAGTCCCATGTCTTTTAGTATCTCTCTGCATTAAAAGAAGTAACTAAAAACAATGTCATTATTGTATCATGTTTTATGTTAATATGCAAGTTTTATTAAAAATTACTGTATACATGCTGAAATTTCTTTTTCTAAATATATCGAATAAATATATACCGCTTCTACCTTTCTATTTAATGCTTTCTCTAATGCTCTTTTATAAATTGCTAATTGTCCCTTATATTTATCTATCAGTTCTTGTTCATTGCCTTTTTCTACATAATCCGTTTTATAATCTACTAATATTAGATCATCATTTTTATTTATATAATATAAATCAATAATTCCTTGAACTAACACTTTTTCGTCTGTTTCATCATTATATATTTCTTTTGAAGGTATATAAATATAAAATGGCATTTCTTTTTGTACTTCGCTTGCTTTTCTGACCTCTGAATATAAATTTGATTTAGTAAATGTTAATATCTTTTTTACATCGATATACTTAGCTTGATTTTCATTAATTATTTTTGAAGCTAAAAGTTCTTGTATTAATTCTTTTATTGTTTCTTCATTATATTCTTTACTAAAATCTAATTTTTGCATAATTAAATGTATTAATGTTCCAATTTCTGCTTTACTTAAGCTTTGATTTTCTATTAAAAATTTTGGTTTTTCTATCATATCTACAATTTCTTTTTTGTTTCCTTTAGCAATATCTGTTACAGATGCTTTAGCACCGATTTTTGTAGCCTTTAAATATGGATATTTCCAACTCAAAATGTCATTTACTTGTTCTAATAAATTTTTATCTTCTACCTTCCAATTTTCAAACTCGTCTTTAATTTCATCTTTTTCTGCTAAAGTTGTTTTTTCTATTAT
>CANRGU010000061.1 GCA_947630255.1 uncultured Clostridia bacterium
GGTGCATCTAAAAAAGACATTTCTAGGGTATTCAATGCAGAAACTTTTATAGTAGGTTTAATAGCAGGGCTACTTGGAATAGGAATAACAGTGCTACTTACAATTCCAATCAATGGAATTATATATGGACTTACAGGAGTAAATGTTAAAACTATGGTACCACCAATTGCAGGAATAATACTTGTTGTAATCAGCATGCTACTTACAATCACAGCAGGACTAATACCTTCAAAATTGGCAAGTAAAAAGGATCCAGTAGTTGCATTAAGAGTAGATTAAATGGAGATGAACAAATGAAAGAAGTATATATTGTACTAACACATACAGGAACTACATTATCTGGTATTGTAAAATATTATACAAAGAAAAAATACACACATGTTTCACTAGGGCTAGACTCTGAATTGACTGAACTATATTCATTCGGACGATTAAACCCATATAATCCATATAGAGCAGGGTTTATACATGAACAAATACACGGAGGAACCTTTGCAAGATTCAAAAATACAATATCAGCAGTATACTCATTAAAAGTTACAAATGAGCAGTATGAAAAAATTTATAAAATGATACAAGATATGAAAGAAGAAAAAAACAAATATAAATTCAATATAATCGGATTATTTTTAGTAAGTGTAAATAAAAAGTATAAAAAAGAGGATAAATTTTATTGTGCTGAATTTGTAAAATATATATTAGAGACTTGTTTAAATAAAAAACTTTTGCCTGAAATCGTAAAGCCTATGGATTTTTTAGAATTAAATGGTATACAATGTATATACGAAGGGCTTTTAGCAAATTATGATTATACTAGCAACAGCCATGAAGTTTATAAAACTGATATCATTGCATAATTTAAAATGCAATAATTATAAATTTTAAGCAACTATAAAGTTGCATAGTAAAAGGGGGATAAAAATGGAAAAATCAAAAGTATATTTTTGCAAAGAAATTACACCAGAAAACATTGTTAAAATGTATGATGTGCTTAAAAAACCTTTAACAGGTAAAGTAGCAGTTAAATTACATTCAGGAGAAAGAGGAAATCAAAATTATATAAGACCAGAAATGGTAAAAAAGATAGTAGAGCATGTAAATGGAACAGTTGTTGAATGTAATACAGCTTATGATGGAGCAAGAGATACAACAGAAAAACATAAGCAACTAATGGAAGAACATGGTTGGACAAAATATTTTAATGTAGACATTATGGATGCAGAAGGGGAAGATAAAGTATTAGAAATTCCAAATGGAAAAGTAATTAAGAAAAATTATGTAGGAAAAAATATTGATAACTATGATTCAATGCTTGTTTTATCACACTTTAAAGGACATCCAATGGGAGGATATGGAGGAGCACTAAAACAATTATCAATTGGTGTAGCATCAGGAAAAGGAAAAAGATATATTCATTGTGTTGGAAAAGAAAATGCAAGCTATGATGAAATGTTTAAAGTAGATCAATTAAAATTTTTAGAAGCTATGGCAGACGCAGCAAGTAGTGTAGTTAAAAAATTCGAAGGAAATATTGTATATATAAATGTAATGTGCAATATGAGCGTAGACTGTGACTGCTGTAATGTTGCAGAAGATCCATGTATGAAAGATATTGGAATATTAGCATCTTTAGATCCAGTTGCAATAGATGAGGCTTGCATAGATTTAGTTAAAAATTCAAATGATCCAGGAAAAGAGCATTTATTAGAGAGAATTAACTCAAGACATGGAATACACACAATTGAAGCAGCAAGCGATTTAGGAATTGGAAATAGAGATTATGAATTAATTGAAGTATAATTTTTTTACATTTATTGCAAGAATAATAGAGAAAGGAATAAAACTTTATGACTAATCTAGAAAAAGTAAAAAATATATTATTAGAAAAAAACGCATCTTTGGTAGTATGCTATAAAAATGGAGATATAAAAGAATATTATCAAGACAGAATAAAAGATATAAAAGAAATTTTAATGAAAGATGAGTCAGCTCTTAAAGATGCTATAGTTGCAGATAAAGTAATAGGAAAGGTTGCTGCTTCTCTTTTAGCAGTAGCAGGTGTAAAAGAGATTTATGCAGAAGTAATGAGCAAATTTGCAATTCCTGTATTAGAAAAAAATAATATTAAATATGAATTTAATAATAAAGTAGAATATATAAAAAATAAAGACAATACAGGAATATGCCCAATGGAAAATAAATATAAAAACGAAGAATATATAAAAACAATTTATGAACAAATAATTAATAATTAACTAACTGGTTGGATAGCGCAAACGCCCTAAAAACAGCCATTTTCAGAACATTGAATTTGTAATCAATTTGTAATATAAATGTAATAAATCGCCTTAGCCTTGATTTGACTAATATTAAAAGGAATCAACAAAAATGTTGTTGCAATTGCAACAACATTTTATTTTTTTTATGATATAATTCAATTACATTTTGAAGGGGGAGATGTTAAAATGAAAATAGTAAAAAGGGATGGAACAATAGTTGCATATAATCCAGAAAAAATAAGAGTAGCAATTCAAAAAGCTAATAATGAAGTACCAAGAAAAGAAAAGGCTTCAAAAGAGCAAATTGAAGAAATAATTAAATACATAGAAGAATTAGACAAAGCAAGAATTTTAGTTGAAGATATACAAGATATAATAGAAGAAAAATTAATGTCTTTGCAAAAATATAAATTAGCAAAAAAATATATTACATATCGTTATACAAGAGAATTAGTTAGAAAAGCAAACACAACCGATCAGTCAATTAAAGAATTAATTGAAGGAGAAAGTGAATATTGGAATAACGAAAACTCTAATAAAAATGCAAAAGTTGTAACAACACAAAGAGATTATTTAGCAGGTATTACAAGTACAGATATAACAAGAAGATTCTTACTTCCAGAAGATATTGTAAAAGCACATGATGCAGGAATTATACATTTCCATGATGCAGATTATTTTGCTCAAAATGCACTTCATAATTGCGATTTAATAAACTTAGAAGATATGTTACAAAACGGAACTAATATAAACGGAGTTATGATAGAAAAACCACACAAATTTTTAACAGCAATGACAATAGCAACTCAAATTATAACAGCTGTAACATCTAGCCAATATGGTGGAGCAACTGTTACAATGACACATCTTGCCCCATTTGTAAGAGATAGCTATAATTCATATCTAAAAAAATATGAAGAAAGAAATTTAACAAAAGAACAATGTGAAAAATTTGCTAAAGAAGATTTGAAAAAAGAAATAAAAGATGGTGTTCAAACATTCCAATATCAAATAAACTCTATGACTACAACAAATGGACAATCTCCTTTCTTAAGTGTATGTTTCTATTTAGGAGAAACAGACGAATACAAAGAAGAACTAGCAATGATAATAAAAGAAATGCTAGAACAAAGAATACAAGGAATGAAAAATGAAAAAGGTGTATATATCACACCAGCATTTCCAAAATTACTATATGTTCTAGAAGAAGACAATATTAGAGAAGGAAGTAAATATTGGTACTTAACAGAACTTGCTGCAAAATGTACAGCAAAAAGAATGGTTCCAGATTATATTTCAGAAAAGAAAATGCTAGAATATAAAATAGATAAAAATGGAAATGGAAATTGTTATCCTTGTATGGGATGCCGTTCATTCTTAACACCATATGTTGATCCTAAAACTAATAAACCAAAATATTATGGAAGATTTAATCAAGGTGTTGTAACAATAAACTTAGTAGATGTTGCACTATCATCTGGCAAGGATATGGATATATTCTGGAATATATATGAAGAAAGACTAGAATTATGCCATAGAGCACTTCAAGCAAGACACGAAAGATTAAGCAAAGCAACTAGTGATGTAGCACCAATTTTATGGCAACATGGAGCACTTGCAAGACTTAAAAAAGGTGAAAGTATACATGATTTATTACATGGAGGATATTCAACAATTTCACTTGGATATGCAGGACTTTATGAATGTGTAAAATATATGACAGGAAATAGCCATACAGATAATGGAGTTGGTAAAGAATTTGGACTAAAAGTTATGCAAAAATTAAATGATAAATGTAAAGAATGGAAAACAGCAGAAAACATAGATTACAGTGTATATGGAACACCAATTGAATCAACAACATATAAATTTGCAAAATGTTTAAAAGATAGATTTGGTGAAATAGAAGGAATAACAGACAGAAATTATATAACAAATTCTTACCATGTACCAGTATTCGAAGAAATAGATGCTTTCGAAAAACTTAAATTAGAAAGTGAATTCCAAAGATTAAGCCCAGGTGGAGCAATATCATATATAGAAACACCAAACCTACAAAACAACTTAGATTCTGTTTTACAAGTAATCAAATTTATTTATGATAATATAATGTATGCAGAATTAAATACAAAATCTGACTATTGTCAAAAATGTGGATTTGATGGAGAAATATTAATAGATGATAATCTAGAATGGTATTGTCCAAACTGTGGAAATAGAGACCATGACACATTAAATGTAGCAAGAAGAACATGTGGATATATAGGAAGTAATTTCTGGAACAAAGGAAGAACGCAAGAAATAAAAGAAAGAGTATTGCATATAGATAACAAAGATTACGAAGAATAGAGGTAATATGTATGAGATACAACAAAATCAGAAAAATGGATATTTCAGATGGACCAGGAGTTAGAGTATCAATCTTTATGCAAGGATGTACCTTTAACTGCAAAGAATGTTTTAATCCAGAAACACACGACTTTAATGGTGGAAAAGAATTTACTGATGAAACCATAAATAAAGTAATAAAATTATGTGAAAACGAAAATGTAACTGGACTATCAATATTAGGAGGGGAGCCACTTCATCCAAATAATATAGAAGGAACTACAAAACTTGCAAAAACATTCAAAGAAAAGTTACCAAACAAAAATATATGGATATGGTCAGGATTTACATTCGACAAAGACTTAAAAGATAAAGAAGTAATGAAATACACAGACGTATTAGTAGATGGAAGATATGTCGATGAACTAAGTAATCCAACACTAAAATGGAAAGGCTCAGAAAATCAAAGAGTTATAGATGTCCAAAAAAGTTTAAATAGCAATGACGTAATTTTATACAAATAAATTTAAAAATTCAACAAAAAGGGACAAACCCATTTTGTTGAATTTTTCTATTGCCAAACAAAATTTAATCAATTATAATTATAATCTGTATAACACAAAAATAAATGGGAATAATTCAAATATAATTTAGGAGAAAAATTCATGATATTATCAATAATTCTAATTATAGTAGGATTTTTTTTGCTAATAAAAGGAGCAGATTTCCTAGTAGATGGTTCAAGCAATATAGCGAAGAAATTTAATATACCAGAAATAGTAATTGGACTAACAATAGTTTCAATTGGCACATCTATGCCAGAACTATTTGTTAGCATATCATCAGCAATAAATGGTTATCCAGATATGGCTATTGGTAATGTAATAGGAAGTAGTATTGCAAATTTACTTCTTATTTTAGGTGCTTCAGCAATAATAAAATCCATTAAATTTAAGAGAGAAACAAGATTAATAGAAATACCTTTATGTCTATTTGTTTCAATAATATTCCTTACATTGTGTAATATCGGACAAAATGTAACAAGAGTAGACGGAATAATACTAATTTCATTATTTATACTTTTTATTTTATATACAATTGTAATGTCATTCGAAGCAGAAAAATTTGACAAAGAAGATGATGCTAGCGAAGAAAAAACACCGACTAAAGGGCCAATAATTAAAGACATTATTTTTATAATTTTAGGATTTATAGCATTAAAATTTGGTGGCGATTTAGCTGTAAATAACACAGTAAAAATTGCTAAAATTTTAAACGTAAGTGAAAAAATAATTAGTATAACAATTCTTGCTATCGGAACTAGTCTTCCAGAACTCGTTACAAGTGTATCAGCTTCAATAAAAGGAGAAAGCGACATTGCAATAGGAAATATTTTAGGTTCAAATATTTTTAATATGCTACTTATAATCGGAACATCATCACTTATAAAACCAATTGTATATAATATTAGTTATAATAAAGATATGATTATCTTAATTATAGCAACAGCATTATTATCATTATTTACTATTCTTCCACCAAAAAACAAAATGAGCAAAGCAAACGGAATTATCTATTTTGTAATGTATGTATGTTATATGATAAGTTTATTTTATATATAGTAGAAATAAAAGGAGGAATAAAATTATGGCAACATTTGAAGATTTTATGAAATTAGATATTAGAGCAGGAACAATAATATCTGCAAATAAATTTGAAAAAGCAAAAAGACCAGCATATCAGCTAGAAATAGATTTTGGCAAGGAAATTGGTATAAAAAAATCATCTGCACAAATAACAGAGATTTATTCATTAGATGACTTAGTTGGAAAACAAATACTAGCAGTAGTAAATTTTCCTAAAAAACAAATAGCAAACTTTATCTCAGATGTACTAGTGCTGGGCACATACAGTAAAAATGGAGTAGTACTAATTACTCCTGACGAAAAAGTTGAAAATGGAGATAAATTAGGATAAGTTAGAGAAATCTAACTTTTTTATTTATATATATTGACAAACTGTGAAAAAGTAGTATAATGTTAGAGTACTCTAACAAAAGGAGAGATTTTTTATGCTTACAAAAATACAAGAAGAATATTTAAAAACTATATATATACTGCAAAATGAAGAAAAAAGAGCTAGGGTTACAGATATTGCTAAAATCTTGAATAAAACTAAACCTACTGTGAATTATGCAATTACAAATTTAAAAGAAGAAGGGCTTGTAAATTACGAAACTTATGGCTCTATAACTTTAACAGAATCAGGGGAAAAACATGCTAAAAAGATTTTAGAGGCCTATGATATAGTTTATTTATTCTTAAATAGTATATTAGAAATTAAGCCAAATGAAGCAAAACAAGAAGCAGAAAAAATAAAGGCCACAATTAGTGATGAAACACTTAATAAACTAGCAAAATATACACATAAAACTTTGGGGTTATATAGTTTAGAATGTGGGTATGATATAAATAATGAAAAATGTATGTCTTGCATGCGAAGAACGCGGAACAAAAAAATAGAATTCATGCAAAAGAGGACAGACCACTTTTGCCTAAAAAATAATAAAGAAAGGGTAAAACTATGAATAACAATTTATTAGAAATAAAAGATTTATATGTAAATGCAGAAGAAAAAGAAATATTAAAGGGAATGAATTTAAAAATAAATAAAGGTGAAATTCATGTAATAATGGGACCAAATGGTTCAGGAAAATCTACAACAGC
>CANRGU010000062.1 GCA_947630255.1 uncultured Clostridia bacterium
AATTTTGGAGGTAAAAATGGATAATGATATTCTAAATTTTCATATGCCTAGGTGGAATGAATTACCTAATATAGATTTATATTTAGATCAAGTTGTTACTTTTCTTGAAGACTTATTTAAAAATATAGTTCCTCTAAAGGATAATGATGAAGATAAAGTTATAACAAAAACAATGATTAATAACTATGTTAAACATGGTGTGCTTAAACCACCTATAAATAAAAAATATAATAAAGAACATTTAGCTAGACTAATAGTTATTTGTATAATAAAAAAAGTCTATAGTATAAATGATATAAATTCATTAATTAAACTTGCTTTAGAAACTTCAGGCATAGAAGTATCATATAATAAATTTTGTATTCTTTTAGAAAAAGCTATTAATGCAATATTTAATAAAAAAGATTTTGTATATGATGAAGAACTTACAGAAGAACGATATATTTTAAAAAATGTCGTACAGTCTGTTACAAATAAATTATATATTGAAAAAACATTTTTAAATAAATGAGAAAAAGTTTTACTTTTTCTCATTTATCATAATATTTATTTTTGCATTATTTCATTTTCTTTTTGTGATAATTTAGATATTAATTCTGCCTTTTTTTGAGGTTCTACAAATGCCCCTCTTACTGCATTTATATTCATTTGCTTTAAATCATTAACTGTTAAATTTGTATTTTCTAATACATATTTATCTTCTTCGATAATATTAGTATTAGAAACTGTATTATTGTCTGGACTAATAGTAACTTTTAGATTTTTTCTATATAATTTTTCAATTGGATGTGGCTCTGCTGTTGCTTTTGTTTGCAAATTACTAATTGGGCACACTTCAAGTGGTATTTCATGTTGGACTAAATAATTAACTAGATTATTATCTTCTAGGCATCTTACTCCATGACCTATTCTTTTTGCTCCAAATTCTAGAGCTTTTTTTATACTCTCTGCGCCACTTGCTTCTCCTGCATGTATTGTAAATGGAATATTTGAATCTTTTGCTTTTTTGAATATGTTTTCAAAATCTGATGTAGGAAATATTGCTTCTGCCCCTGCTAAATCTAGAGCGCATACTCCTTTATTTAGATATTTTTTTGCAACTTCTACTGTTTTTAAATTTTCTGTTTGATTATCTTTTCCTCTCATGCAACATAAGATTAAATTTCCATCAATTTTGCATTTTTCTTTTGCTTCGTTCATACCTGATATAGCAGATTCTACTATTTTGTCATAATCTAATCCTTGTTTTGTATGCAAACTCGGAGCAAATCTTACTTCTGCATATATTGCATTTTGTTTTGCTAAATCTTCAAATAGCTCATAAGTAGCTTGCTTTATATGCTCTTCTGTTTGTAATACTTCTAGAGGTAAATCAAATTTTTGTAAGTATTCATTTAAGTCTCTGCAATCTTTGCCTACCATTAAATCTTTTTTTACTTGTTCTAATGTAACATCTTTTCCTTGTTCTTTTAGCCATTTATATACTGTTTCAGGTCTTAAAGAACCATCTAAATGTAAGTGCAAAATTACTTTAGGCATTTTTATTATTTCTTCATTTTCATTTTTCATATAATTACTCCTTCATTTTGGTTTCAATAATATTATATATCATAAAATCATATTTGTAAATTTATATTATCTGTAGTATAAATCTGCATTTTTTGGAAATATTATCTTTCAGGTGGTGATTTTTATGACAGGTAAAGAACTTTTATATGTTGAAGATGCTTTAGGACATGAACAATTTATGAAAAAATGTAGTAAAAATGCTTCTTCACAATTACAAGACCCAACTCTTTCAAACTATGTAAAAGAGTTAGAACAAAAACATAATGAATTATTTAACAAATTTTTAAATCTATTATAAGGAGGAAAATATGATGGATGATAAAGATATAATGGAAAAAGAATTATTAATAATTAAAGGCGTATGCGATTTATATCTACATGGTTCAATAGAATCTACAACTGCTGAAGTACACTGTGCTTTTAAAGAAGCTTTAAATGAATCTTTAAATATTCAAAATAAAATATATAACCTTATGTCTGAAAAAGGTTGGTATAAAACAGAAACAGCAGAACAACAAAAAATAGATCAGACAAAGCAAAAATTTTCTGCAAATAATTAAAAAAGGGGCTATGCCCTTTTTACATATTCTTTAAACATGTTTCCACGTTCTCTAAAGTTTTTAAAGTATCCATAACTTGATGCTGCTGGTGAAAGTAAGCATATTGTATTCTTTTCTGTTATTTCTTTTGCACATTTTACAGCTTCTTGCATGGTTTCTACTTTTACTAATTTTTTTGTAGTTCTTTTTAATCCCTCATATATATATTCTCCTGTTTTTGGAAGACAAATTATATTCTCTACATTACTTTCCTTTAAAAAATTTATTAGATTCTGTTGGTTTACTCCCCTATCATTTCCTCCTACTATTAGAGTATTTACATTTTCTAATGCTTTTATTGATTCTATTGTTGCTTCTGGTATTGTTGCTATTGAGTCATTGTAATAGTCTATTCCTTCAAAATTACCTACATATTCTAATCTATGCTCTAACGGATTAAATTCATTTACTGTTTGAATAGTTTTATTTAAATCAAGATTTAATATATTTGCTACTGCAAGAACAAACATAATATTATTCAAATTATGATTTCCTTTTAATTTTCTTATACTATTTACATCATATATTTTTTGATTGTTGCAATATATGTAATTTTCTTTTTTATATATTGTATTATTTGTAATATTGTTACTTATATTATTTATTGTAATTCCATAGTCTTCTTTTTTGTATTTGTAATTTTTATTTGCCATTTGCTCATTTTCTAAATTAAATATCGCAATATCTTTTGGTGTCTGGAATTTAAATATATTAAATTTGGCATCTCCATATTCTTCAAATGATTTATAGTGATCTAGATGTTCTTCATAAAGATTAAGCATAATTGATATATTAGGAGATTTTTTTATATATTGAAGTGCGTGTGAAGATATTTCTAATACTACAAGGCTTGTATCTTTTATGTTTTCAATTTCATCAAATATAGGTATTCCTATGTTTCCAAGTAGTTCTGCATCCTTATTTTGATTTTTTAATACTTCGTAAATTAATGAACTTGTAGTGCTTTTTCCTTTTGTACCAGTTACTCCAATAGTTAAAGATTTTGTATATTCTAAAAATAATTCCAGTTGTGAAGATATTTTATCTTTAAATTTTGATATGTCTATGTTTTTAAATGATATTCCTGGTGATTTTAGTATAATATCATATTGGTTTATTCCTTCTAAATATTCGTCTCCTGTTGTAAATGATAAATGCTTATCTTTATTTAAATAATTTTTTTCTTCATCAATATTTTGCTTGTTATATCTAATATTTAGCTCTTTTTCAGGCAAATATTTTCTTATAAAATTATATGTAGATTTTCCTTCTAATCCAAAACCTAAAATTGTTATTTTCTTATTTTCTAAAAAGTTAATTATATTTTTAATCATCTAATATCGCCTTTCTTAAAATGTTATCAAATTCCTTTGGCAGATTATTTTCTTCGTTGTATCTTTTAGTTATATCTATGTCCGTATTTAATAATTTATAGTTTTCGCTATAATATTTTAACAAATATGGTAATTGTATATTTTTGTTATTTAACTTTTGTATTGTTTTTGACACAGCAAAATTTACTTCTTCAAATGTTCCAACGCATTCAAAAGGCTTTGTTTTGCCATATCCACACAATTCTATAAATGTATTTAATAAATTTTGTTTTTCATATAAATCTTCTTTAAATATTTCTACTAGCTTATTTTTATATAGATATGGACTTAAAATTATATATACAAATAAGCATTTAGGGCAACTGCAACACCACTCCCATGGAATGCTCTTACTTCCTACATTGCAACTTCTAAATATTTTATGATACTTTTCGCATTTTGCAAATAGTTTTGCTATTTGAAGTTCATTAAGTGGTCTAAGCATACTAAAATATTGAATACCGGCTCCTTAAATATTTATCTGCATAATTTCTAAAATCTTGCTCAAACTCAAAACTTTTTGAGTATTGATGATTTATTTTTTCCCCTTCTACATTGCTTTCGTTTGCACTTGATTCATTTGATAATGCAATATATTTTTTACCTGTTAAATATGCCACTAAATATGATAAAAATGCTAGCATGCTAGAAAAAGGCGTGTGTCCATTTAAATATCCTTGCTTATTTAATTCAATCAAATTTTTATCTATTGTTCTTTTAACATATACTATTTTATCTTTGTATCCTGCTATTTCTGCAGATTTTATAGATGGCTCTTTTCCGCCAACTATTAGGCACAAATTATCATCTTTATATTTGTTTAATAGTTCAGCTGTAACACAAGAATCTTTTCCTCCACCTATTGGAATTAATACTCCATTTAAAGAAGATACTTCACCTTTTGATGTATCTAATTTATATTTTTCGTCTGCATCTACTGTTATATTCATCATATCTTCAATGCCAATTTCTATATTGTTTATGTATCTGTATTCTCCAAGTCCATAATAATATAGTTTTTTAAACCACTCTATTTGTTCGTTATTTAATGTACCACATTTTACAATTACTTTTTTAGGGCATGCACATTTCCAATAACTGATTAATTCTATCATTCCTATATTAAAAACTAAATTTTTTACAAAATCGTTATTTGTATTTTTAAAGGTTATATTCTTTTTTTCTATTTCGATACTAGGTGTAAAAATAGATAAATTTGGTATTTCAAAACAATATTCTATTTTTATCTTTGTTTCGTCTTCTGATATTTTGTAGCTTTTATATATAAACTCTTTATATTCGTTTCTTAAGTTATTAAAACTTTTCATATTACACCCTCAATAAAATATATTCTAATATAATATATACTAAAAAAGCGTAAATGTAAACTCATTTACGCCTTTTTATATTATTAAATTATTTTAAAATAATGACATTCCTCCATTAATTATTTTCTTTTTATATACTATAAATGTCATTACATCAGAAGAATCTATTTCTTTGTTTTCTTCTTTGTCTTTTGGTTTTGCTACTAAAGAAACTTTTGCATCAACTGCATATAAATCTTTTCCTAATTTTTTAACTTCTTTAATTTTTTCTACTTTAAATTTATATGATTTATACTCGTCAGATATTTCATCAAAAGAATCTTCGATATCTCTTTGTGTATCTTTCTTTGCCTCTTTTTCATCATCTTTGTCGAAATCTTTATAGTCCTCTATAAATTCTTTGTAATCATCTTTAGAAAAATCATCTGGATCATATGAATATTTCCAAGCGTTTTCACCTGCAAAATCCATATATTTTACTACTTTTTCTGCATTTTTACTATTCAAAGAATTTACGAAATTTTTTACTACTTTTTTAGGTCCTCCCCCTAATAATACAACTAGTAAAATTATTATTACTACTAATACTGCTAAAGCAATTGCTGCAAATGGAAGATATTTTTTATAATTAAAATTTTTAAAGTCGAAATCTTTAAAATTGAATTTTTTAGATCCGCTTTGTACTTCTACTTTTTCTTCTTCCACAATTATCACCCCTTCATATATTTTTATTTATACGAATTATATCACAAAAGTTTTACTTTTGTAAATTTTTATTAAAAAATTTTTTATTTTTTTTATTTTTGTAATATTTTGCTTAAAAATTGAAACTTTTAGCTCGGGGTTTTTCTCCCAAATTATTTAATATACAATTTTTTGTATCTTACATAAACTACCACTGTTGATATTGTTACTATTCCAATTATCCATGCAAGTATTACTCTACCTGTGTATGGCATATTTGATGTTGCTGTTGTTGGATCTTTTGTTTCAGTTGTTCCACCTGTACTTGGTGTTTTATTATCTGATGAAGCTTCTTGAGTGCTAGCTTGTTTTGTTCCGTCTGCATAAACATATTTTTCTGAAATAGCCCAAGTAGTTTTTAATTCTCCAACACTTAATATTGCAGAATTACCATCTGCATCTTTTAGATTTCCTCCTACTAAACTTACAGAAGCAATAAGTCCATTATCTGTACTTGTAATTTTATATGTATATAGTATTTTATTTCCACCTGTAAGTACTCCTGAAAGTGTTATTGAATTTCCAGTTCCTATTTTTATTTTTAATTTTGGAATATCAGTACCTGTAATTACTTCTGAGAACTCAATAAAAATTTTTATTTCTGTTCCTGCAGGAACTCTATAATCGTTTTTTGTTTTATCTAAATATGAAGAAATATTTCCATTATCAATATAATATTTAGTTACTTTTGGTGCAGTCACATCAGAGCCTACTATTTCTGTACGTTTTTCCCAATTTTCTATTTTTTCAAAATTAATCTTATTATTTTTTGCATAAGTTTCTGCTTCAGAACCTTCTTCTGCAAATATTGTTAAATTTTTGCAGTCAGTAAATAAATCTGTTCCCATGCTTACAACAGTATTTGGTATTTTAATATATTTTAGTGCAGTACATCCATCAAATGGTGAATACCAATTATAATTTCCTGTACCTATAGTTGTTAAAGTATCTGGCAATTCTATTTCTGTTAACGCAGTACAGTTTGCAAAGCATTCATTTTCTAATTTTGTTAAAGTATTTGATAGTGTTATTTTACTTAATCCTGCACAATTTTTAAAAGCACTATCTTTTATATTTGTTACATTATTTGGGATGTCAATATTTTTTAAGCCGGTGCAATTTTGAAAAGCATATTTTTCTATTGCCGTAATATTTTCTGACAATGTAACATTTGTTAAACCACTACATCCATAAAAAGCAGCTTCACCAAAACTTGTAACAGTTTCTGGTATTGTAATAGCTGTTAGTCCAGTGCATTCATAAAAAGCCCTATATCCCAAAGTTGTTACTTTATGGTTGTCGATTTCTGAAGGAATTGTTAAATTTCCTGTTACAGAACTAATATTAGTACATTTTAAATTTGTTGCATTTTCACTACCATCTAATTCATAACTCCATTCAACTTCTACATTTGTTGAAGTTTCAGTTTTTTCTTGTGCATTAGTTGTTTGTGCATTTACCATATTAGGTAATATGAATAACAATAATATTGCTAATATTCCTAATAAAATTTTTTTGTTTTTTAACATTTTAATCTCCCCTTTTTTATTTTTTGTAACACAAAAAAATTGTGTTATTTATATAGATTTGTATATTTAAATCTACATAAATAGCACAATTCTTTATGTATAGACTTTTCTATTAGATTTCTCTTTTTTCGCCTATAAAATATTAAATTATTCATCTTTTGCTCCCTAA
>CANRGU010000063.1 GCA_947630255.1 uncultured Clostridia bacterium
GTCTATATAGACATTATATAAAAAGATTCAAAATAAAAAAATATATAATGAACTATATGTTCATTATACGAGGAGGAACAAATGAAAATATATAATAAAATTTATGAATGTAAAAATTTTAAAAATATAAGGGAAGTAATAAATAATGCTGTAGATTTATATTCAGATAACGATGCATTTATAATAAAAGAAAAAGAAGGAAAAAAAATCAAGTATAAAAATATAACATACAAGCACTTCAAAGAGCAAAATAATTATTTAGGAACAGCTCTTATAAATTTAGGACTAAAAGATAAAAGAATAGCTATTATATCTAAAAACAGATATGAGTGGGCACTTACATATTTTACTGTAATGTCAGGAGTAGGAATAACAGTACCACTCGACAATGGATTAAAAGAAGAAGAAATAATGTCTTGTTTAAAAAGAAGCAAGGCAGACTGTATAGTATTTGAAAAAGAAAAGCTAGAAATTATAAAAAAGCTTAAAGAAAATAAAGATATAAAAATAAAAGAATATATATGCATGGATAATATTAAAGAAGATGGCATAAAAGATATAAATGACTTATTAGATCAAGGCAAAGAATTATTAGAAAAAGGAAACAAAGAATATATAGATGCAGTAATAGAAGACGAAAAAATGGCTACTATAATATTCACTTCTGGAACAACATCTGAGTCAAAAGCTGTAATGTTATCAAATAGAAATATTGCATCTAATATTACAGATTTAGACTATGTAGAAAAAATATATTCTAATGATGTAAACTTGGTAGTTTTACCATTGCACCATACATTTGGATCAACAGGACTTTTATTCTTTTTATCAAATGGAGCAGCAAATGTATTTTGCGATGGACTAAGACATATACAAAACAATTTAAAAGAGTATAAAGTAACAGTATTTGTAGCTGTTCCACTATTATTAGAAACTATGTATAAAAAAATAATGACACAAGTAGAAAAACAAGGCAAAACAAAACTAATAAAATTTGCAACAAAGTTAAGCAAATTTCTACTTAAATTTGGTATAGATATAAGAAGAAAATTATTCAAAGAGATAATAGACAATTTAGGTGGAAGCTTAAGATTTATAGTATCTGGGGCATCAGCAATAGATAGAAAAGTAGCAGAAGGATTTAACAATTTTGGAATGTTAACAGTACAAGGATATGGACTTACAGAAACATCACCAGTACTTACAGCAGAGAATGAAAAGGCAATAAGATATGGTTCTGTTGGTTTACCAATGTATGATGTAGAAATAAAAATTGATAATCCAGACGAAGAAGGCATAGGAGAAATAATTGCAAAAGGACCAAATATAATGCTTGGATATTATGAAAATGAAAAAGCAACAAGCGAAGTGTTAAAAGATGGATGGTTCCATACTGGAGATTTAGGATATATAGACAAAGATGGATTTGTTTTTATAACAGGAAGAAAGAAAAATGTAATTGTATTAAAAAATGGAAAAAATATATTCCCAGAAGAATTAGAAAGTTTAATTACAACACTTCCTTATGTATCAGAAAATATGGTATTTGGTAAGAAGAAAAATAACGATTTATTATTATCTGTAAAAATTGTTTACAATGAAGAATATGTAAAAGAAAAATATCCAAATATATCTAACGAAGATTTAAAAGAAATGATTTGGAATGATATAAAAGAAATTAATAAAAAATTACCAGATTATAAACATATAAAGAATTTAATAGTAACAAACGAGCCAATGATTAAAACAACTACAGCAAAAATAAAAAGATTTGAAGAAGAAAAAAGATTATAACATATTGAAAATTAAATAATAAAAGAATATTTGTTAAAGAGATAGGAGAAAATAAAAATGAAAAAAATAATTATATCTATTATATTAACAGTATTTGTGCTAGGAATAGTAGGAATATTAATATTATACAAGGATCAAAAGGTAGCTGTGCTTGGATATCATGGATTTGCTTCAAGTGAAGAAAATCAAGATAATAATGAGATGGTTATGGATATAGAAAAATTTGAAGAACAATTAAAATATCTAAAAGATAATGGTTATAAAACTTTAACACTTGAAGAATTTTATGCATGGAAAAATGAAGGATATAAAATTCCTAGAAAGTCAGTATTAATTACTATGGATGATGGATATTTATCAAACTATTATTATGCATTTCCACTATTAAAAGAATATAATATGAATGCTACTGTATTTTTAGTCGGAAATTCTATAAGTAAAGAGAGCAAGGAGTGGACTGGAAATAGATTAGATAAGATGTCATTTGAGCAAATTGAAAAAAGCAAAACAGAATATCCTAATATCGAGTTTGCTTCTCATACTTATAATTTACACAGTAAAGGAGCAGTTTCTAAAAAAAGTTATGAAGAATTAGACAAAGATGTAAAAAAATTTAAAGAATTATATGATACACCGTTCTTGGCATATCCTTTTGGAGATTATAACGACGAATTTATTGAAGTATTAAAGAATAATGATTATAAAATGGCATTTACTTTCGGACCAAATAAAGAACACAGAAAAGCAAGTAAAAAAGATGACAATTATAAAATTCCAAGATTAAATATTTCAGGAAGTATGTCAATGGCTAAATTTAAATTAAGGTTATTAATACCATTTTAATGGATAAAAATGATATAAAGAATAATATGGCTAGAGTAATTTTTCTCTAGTCATTAATTTTTTTAAATGCATATTTATAATTATCAAGCATAAATATATATGGGAGAGGATATATATGTTTTTTGTATACAATAAGGACAAAATAATATCAGTAGTAATAGCATTAAGTACAGTTTTAGTCTTATTTTTACTTGCGGCAACATTTAGGGACAATTCAGTAAGAAATACCATAGAAACTTCTGCAAGTACTTCTAAAATGCTACCAATATACAGCGTAGATACAGAAGAAAATAAAATAGCTTTAACTATAAATTGTGCATGGAATGCAGATGATATTAATTTAATATTAGACACACTTTCAAAAAATGAAGTAAAAGCAACTTTTTTTATGGTAGGAGACTGGGTAGAAAAATTTCCAGACTCAGTAAAAAAAATATATGAAAGTGGGAACGAAATAGCAAATCACTCGGAATCACATGCTCATGTAAACAATTTAAATTATGAAAAAAATGTAGAAGAAATTACAAAATGTTCAGATAGAATAAAATCAATTACCGGAAATTCAACAACACTATATAGGGGACCATATGGAGAATATAATGACACTGTAATAAAAGCAGCAAATGATTTAAATCATATAATGGTGCAATGGTCAATAGATACTTTAGACTATAATGGCCTTACAGCAGAACAGATGTGGGATAGAATAGAACCAAAACTTGAAAAGGGTAGCATAATTCTAATGCACAACGGTACAGAAAACACAGCAATGAGTTTAGATATGATTATAAAAAATATAAAAGGTAAAGGATTAGAACCAGTAACTGTATCAGAGCTAATATACAAAGAAAATTATACTATTGATAATAATGGGGTTCAACATAAAAATTAATATACAAGGATATTGACAAATTTTACCAAAAATGTTGGATTATATATGTTAATTTAATCTAACATTTTTTTCTATTTTTTAATTCTAATTATTTCCAGTTAAATGTTGTAAAATTAAATTAAAAATGTTATAATTAAGGAGGTGAATTGATGCCACTTATTTCACATTTTTATGGTATACTTGTATATATTTATAAAGAATTAGGAGGACACCACAAAGCGCCACATATACATATAAAGTATAATGAATATGAAATGTCAATTACATGTGATGGAATAATTCTTGATGGAAATTTACCAAAGAAACAAGAAAAATTAGTATTAGCATGGATTGAAATTCATAAAGATGAAATAAAAGCAGCTTGGAATGTATATAATGATAATGGCGAAATAATAAAAATAAAGGGACTGGAGTGATATAAATGAGACCAAAAGCATTAAAAGTAAAACCGTTAGAAAATTATATATTAGAGATAGAGTTTGACAATGGAGAAATTAAAAAATTTGATGTAAAACCTTATTTAAATCATAAAGCCTTTGAAAAATTAAAAGACCCTGAATTATTTAAAACTGTAAAAATCGCAGGATTATCAATAGAATGGCAAAATGGATCAGATATTTGCCCAGATGAATTATATAATAATAGTTATACATGTTAAAATTAGTGCTTGTAAGCACTAATTTTTTTGTAATATTTATCTTGTCCATGAATACAATTTATTTAGTAGGACACAAAGGAGAGGATAAATATGTGGCATACAATGCTATTAGGCGAAGTCGTAAAAAAACTGAAAACCGATTTAAATACAGGTTTAAGAGAAGAACAAGCAAAAGATATAAGAAAAAACGTAGGAGAAAATAAATTAGTCGAAAATAAAAAAGAAAGTTTATTAATAAAATTCATAAAACAATTTAATGATTTCATGATAATTATTTTAATTTCAGCAGCAATTATATCTGCAATTATGGCATACATAGAAAAAACAAACGACTATTTAGATTCAATAATAATATTAGTTATAGTAGTGTTAAATGCAATTATGGGAGTAGCACAAGAAGCAAAAGCAGAAAAATCACTCGAGGCATTAAAGAAAATGTCTGCACCAACTGCAAAAGTAAAAAGGGATGGAGAAATAAAACAAATTCCGACAACAGAGGTAGTACCAGGAGATTATATAATTATAGAAACAGGGTCATATATTCCAGCAGATTCAAGACTTATAAAATCATATAATCTTAAAATTGAGGAATCAGCTTTAACAGGAGAAACAGTACCAGTAATAAAAGATGAAAAAGCCATATTAAAAGAAAACATACCTATTGGAGATATAACAAATATGGTCTGGGGAGCAACAATAGCAGTGTCAGGACATGGAGAAGCAATTGTAACAGATACGGGAATGAATACAAAAGTTGGAAAAATTGCAAGCCTAATAGTATCAGACGAAGCACCAGAAACACCACTTCAAAAAAAGCTTGGAGAGGTTGGAAAAAAATTAGGACTAGTAGCTCTTTTAATATGTTTCTTAATATTTATAATAGGAATATTCAAAAAAATACCAGCAACAGAAATGTTCATGACTTCTGTTGGACTTGCTGTTGCAGCAATACCAGAGGGCTTGCCAGCTATTGTAACTATACTATTATCAATAGGCGTAACAAAAATGGCAAAAAGAAATAGCATAATAAGAAAATTGCCAGCAGTAGAAACATTGGGAAGTTCGTCAGTAATCTGTTCAGATAAAACAGGAACACTCACACAAAATAAAATGAAAGTAGTAAAAATAGAAGGACCATATAATAACATAAATACTAAAGATATGCACTTCCTATTAAAAATTGCATCTATGTGTACCGATTGCAATATATCATATAAAAACAAAAAGCCTTATGCAGAGGGAGAACCTACAGAGGTTGCAATAGTAAATTGTGCATTAGATGAAGGACAAAATAAAGATGAAATATATAGAGAAGAAAAAAGAATAAATGATATACCATTTGATTCAGAAAGAAAACTAATGACAACACTTCATAGAGTAGGAAACAAGTATAGAATAATAACTAAAGGAGCACCAGACATTTTAATAAATAAATGCACAAAAATTTATAGCAAAGATAGTTGTGAAAATATGACTACAAGAAATAAATTAGATATTTTGAATAAAAATGAAAATATGGCAAAAGAAGCATTAAGGGTAATTGCAGTAGCATATAAAGATTTAGATGAAATTCCAAACAATGTAGATAGTAGTATTGAAAAAAATCTAACTTTTGTTGGGTTAATTGGAATGATAGACCCACCAAGAGAAGGTGTAAGAGAAGCGGTAGAAACCTGCAAAAAAGCAGGAATAAAAACAGTAATGATTACAGGTGATCACATAATAACAGCAAAAGCAATAGCAAAAGATTTAGGAATTTTAAAATTAGGAGATATAGCAATTACAGGAGAAGAGCTAGATGAAATTCCACAAAAAGAATTAGAAAAGAACATAATGAATTATTCTGTATTTGCAAGAGTATCACCAGAACACAAAGTAAGAATTGTAAAAGCATTTCAAAACAAACGGGAATATTGTAGCCATGACAGGAGACCGGAGTAAATGATGCACCTGCACTTAAAATAGCAGATATAGGAGTATCAATGGGCAAACGGAGGTACAGATGTTGCAAAGAATGCCTCTGACATGATTTTAGCAGATGATAATTTTGTTACAATAATTGACGCTGTAAAAACAGGAAGACATATTTATGACAATATAAAAAAGGCAATACACTTTTTAATATCTACAAATGTAGGAGAAATAGTAGCAATATTTTTAGGATTATTATTAGGACTAGACACACCACTATTGGCAATGCAATTATTATGGATTAATTTAATAACAGATTCTTTCCCAGCAATAGCTTTAGGCTTAGAGCCAGCAGATAAAAAAATAATGAACAAAAAACCAAATAATTCAAAAGAAGGTCTATTTGCCGATGGATTATGGGGAAAAATATTTATAGAAGGAACAATGATAGGAGTACTTACATTATTTACATTTAGTTTAGGAAACAGATTATATGGATTAAAAGTAGCAAGAACAATGGCATTTGCATCTTTAAGCTTTTTAGAATTAATACATAGTTTTAATATAAGAACAGATGAATCAATATTTAAGGTTGGAATATTTAAAAATCTCTATTTAACAGGAGCAGTTATACTAGGAATAATTATGCAGTTGATAGTAATAGTAATTCCACAAATAGCAAATATATTTGATGTAGTTTTATTAAATAAAGAACAATGGATGTATACAATTATAATTTCAATACTACCTATATTTATAATGGAAGGACAAAAGATGATAAATAAAGCAAAAGCAGAAAACAATATAAATAATAAATGGGTAAAAAATAAAGTATAATAGATACATAAATTTAATAATAGGATTTTGAAGCAATCGAAATCCTATTTTTTATTTATATCCTATTGTAAAAATGGACAAACTAGTATAAAATATGTAAGAGCAAGTTTAGGCATTTATACATGGAGGAATATAATGAAATTAGTAGATGAAAGTAATATACAAAAATATAATGAATTTTTGAGTAAACATGATAGATGTAATTTTCAGCAGTCTGTAGAATGGGGCAAAGTAAAAGAAGCATGGAAAAACGAAATAGTTTTAGCAGAAGATGAATCTGGAAATATAATAGGTTCAATTAGTGTTTTAATTAGAAAAATACCTATCTTTGGAAATATAATGTATTCATCAAGAGG
>CANRGU010000064.1 GCA_947630255.1 uncultured Clostridia bacterium
AGAAAGCAATCTAAATGAAATATGCGATATAGTCATATCAGTAATAGCAGATGAAAATGTAAAAATCCAAAGAATATGTAAAAGAGATAATATAGATGAAAATCTTGCAAAAGCAAGAATAAGTGCTCAACCTAATAATGATTTTTACATAAAAAATTCTGAGCTTGTAATTGTAAATAATGATGATTCTAACATAGAAAAAAATATAAGTAGCATAAAAGAAATAATAGAAAGCAAAATGATAAAAAATAAAGAAATTGTAGTTATTCAAGACAAAGATGTAAGAATTCTGCAATTTAAGAGATTATTAGAATATAGCAATATCTTAACACATGCATTTACCTTAAAACCGCTTGACTTTGGAAGCAATGATACTTATAAAAAAATACAAGAAAAGGCAGACAATAATTATAAATTAACATGTAAATTATTAAATTTAGACAGCACAAACATAGTAAGACCATATCAAACACATACAAATAATATAAAAGAAGTAGTTAATGAAACGGGAATTTTTAATGACGAGTTTATAGATATAGATGGCTTAGTTACCAAAGAACCAAATAGGATATTATCTTTATCATTTGCAGACTGCACACCAATATACTTATTTGATAAAAACCAAAAAAATATTGGAAATATCCATTCAGGATGGCAAGGAACAACAAAAAAAATAGCAAAAAAGGCAGTAGAGTTCATGAAAGAAAAATACAATTGCAATCCAAAAGATATTATATGCGTAATTGGACCAACAATACGAAAATGCCATTTTGAAGTACAGCAAGATGTAAGAGATATATTCTATAAAGAATTTAAATATATGCAAAATATAAATGATATAATTGTATATAACGAAAATACAAAAAGTTATTTTATAGACACAGTAGAAATCAATAAAAATTTACTAAAAGAAGAAGGAATACCAAAAGAAAACATTGTAGACAGTAAAATTTGTACTGTTTGCAATAGCAATATTATTCATTCATATAGAAAAGAAGGAGAAAAATCAGGAAGAAATACAGCACTAATATGTTTAAAATAGAATAAAAAAGGAGCAAAATATGTATAAGTCTTGGGAAGAATTAGAAGAAGTATGCATGAATTGTACTAAATGCAAGTTATGTAATAATAGAAACAATGTTGTAATAGGCACAGGAAATAAAAATGCAAGAATAATGTTTATAGGAGAAGGTCCTGGAGCGGATGAAGATATGCAAGGAATTCCATTTGTAGGAAAAGCCGGAAAACTTATGGACAAAGCATTTCAAGGAGTCGGAATAAACAGAGAAGAAGTATATATTGCAAATATTGTAAAATGTAGACCACCCAATAACAGGAATCCAGAAAAAGATGAAGCAATTGCATGCAAAGAATATTTAGATTCGCAAATAAAATTAGTAAATCCTGAAATAATTGTACTACTTGGAAGTGTAGCATTAAAAAACATATTAGGAGAAGAATATGGAATAACAGCAAGTAGAGGAAAATGGTTTGAAAAAGATGGAATAAAATATTTGCCAACATTTCACCCAGCCGCTTTATTAAGAGATGAAAGTAAAAAAATAGACTTTTGGAATGATTTAAAAAAATTGTAATTTATCTATATTTTACAAATTATTAATATTTTCAGTGGTTTGATTAAGTCCAAATAATTTTTTGATTTTTCTTATAAAAGTAGTAATAAAAGAAAAAGCATTTTTTGTATTATCAACAAGCATAAGACCAGTATTAACTTTTTCAAACAAATTAATTTCTCCATATTGTTCTATATATGATTTTTTCTCTTCTATAACATTCATCATATCACAATAAAATTCATTATAAAAAGTATAACCATCTGAAAAACCTATTATATTTTTGTAATTATAAAGTTTAGCATTGAAATTTTTTATATCATCTAAGTTTCTGATATTATTAAACTCACTCTTAAAAAATTTAGTCATAATTAAATTTTGCGTCTTGAAAAATAGAGATTTAATATCTTCCTTAGTTTCATTTATTAGTTTATTTAATAACTTAATAGAACTTGTTTTCTCTGTATATTGTAACTCATTTGAATAATAGTTTATATTATTTTGCAATGATAACAATTCATCAAAATTTTTTTCAATCGAAGCATATGTTTTTTTATCAGACTTTACAATAAATGTATTTTTAAAAACGTCATTACTATTTAAAGTACTATGATATAAAGGATATGTACCTGTAAAATATGCTATTTGACTTAAAAGTGCACACTCCAAAGGATAATAATTAGGGCTAATAGTATTTATTGAAATTCCATAATAAGTTTCATTTACGGAATTCATCATATTTGCCTCAGATGCCATAAGCTGAACAGAAGCTTCGTTTAAAGCAATACCAGCATTAGAAGAAAGGGAATACAACCCCATTTTAGATATATTGCCACTATTATCGTAAAGCTCTTGAATATAATGGATGCATTCATGCACAGCAAGAGTAGAAATTTCATCAAAATCTATGGATTCATTAAAATAAATAGAGTTATCTTTGTAAAAATATTTTGCACCAGAAGAGTCCATAGGCATTTTGGCAATATACATATTAAGCCTTGAAATAGATTCAAACAACTCACTTTTATTTAAGTTGTGCTCTGGAAAAGCAAGGCATAGTTTATTTGCTACATTAATTGCAATAGTATTCACTTTTAAAGTATCAAGTTTTTTTATAACTTGAATACCTTCTTTTTTTAATTTAGAATGAATGCTCAATCAACTTAACTCCTTTACTCTTTGGTATATAAACATTATATAATATAAAACCATAAAAAATATTTCATATATATTAAACTTATATTACATTTTTATTACAAAAGGACTTTCGTTTTGAAAGTCCTTAAACTATTTTATATAATATGAACCATTATGAAACTTTTAGCTTCTTAAATTTATTTTCATTTTTTCTATATATTTCATATTCATTCATAGCATTGTTTAATAATTGATTATATGCTACAGAATTAGGTTTATATTTAATTTTACAAAAGGACTGTATAATAGTAGTATTAATAATTTCTCTATTAAACTTAACTATATCAGGATTTATTATAATTTTATTTTTTGTGCATTTATAAAATTCATTGTTTAATCTTTTGATAGAATAATCCTTTGGAGCAAATTTTAAAATGTGTCTTGCAATTTCCATTGCATATTCTACCTCTGTTTCAGCAATTGTATTGTATAATTTTTGAATAGCTACATTAATAACATCTATGTTATCAATATTTTTATAAAATTTTGGCAAGAATAAGTCAATTTCATTTTCCTTTTTATTTAATTCAATTGAAGATATATTTGTATATTTAACATTTAGTTTTAAGCTGTTTCCTAAAACGCTTACTGTTAGATATGTTTGATTATTAACGACTTTTTTAAAATTTAAAACTTTCATATTTGCCCCCTACTAAAAGAAAAATCTGTTCTACAAATACATGTTTGCTTTTAGTAAAAATATTTTACATTTAATATTAAAAAAAGTCAATAGGTTTTTGTATAAATATTGAAAAAATTTTTTAATACTGATAAAATGAACTAAAATAAAAAAAACGGAGGAAAATAAAATGGAAAAATGTTTATTGCTAGGGAATGGCGGAAGAGAAGCCGTTCTTGCAGAGTACATAAGCAAAGGATATGAACTTTATACAGTATGCCCTTATGAAAATCCTACTATAATAGAACATGTAAAAAAATCAAACGGAAAATATATAGTAGATGATCCTTTTAATAAAGAAGTCGTAAAAAACTTTATAAAAGAAAATAAAATTGATACATGTGTAATTAGTAGTGATAATTTATTACAAGATGGATTAATAGATGTTGCAAAAGAATTAGGATTAAAAACATTTGGACCAACTTCAAAAGGGGCAAAAATAGAGTGGAGTAAATCATATAGCCTAAGGATAGTTGAAAAACTCGCACCTGAAATGATAATTAAAAATTACAACATAACAAGTACAGATGAACTTAAAAAAATTATAGATACATATAATGATGACAGTTTTGTTGTAAAGCCTGAAGGGTTAACTGGAGGGAAAGGTGTAAAAGTAGGAGGAATCCATTTTAAAGGCAAAGAAGAAGGATTTGAATATGCAAAAAGCTGTTTAGAAGGAAGCGGAAATGTAATAATACAAGACAAAATCGAAGGAAGAGAATTTACAGTTATGGCATTAACAGATGGAGAAAATATAGTAGTTACTCCAACGACGTTTGACTATCCATACAGATTTGATGAAGACAAAGGACCTGGAACAGGTGGAATGGGATGTTTAAGCTTTGAAAATGGAATGTTACCATTTTTAGATAAATCAGATATAGATGAATGCGCACAGCTTATAAAAAATACTTTAAAATATATAAATAAAGACTCAATAGAATTTAATGGAGTAATATATGGTGGATTTTTTAAAACAAACAATGGAATAAAATTTATAGAGTTTAACAGTAGATTTGGAGATCCAGAGGCATTAAATGTATTGAATTCACTAGAAACGCCATTTACAGATGTAATGAAAAATATATTTAATAAAACATTAAATGAGAACAATTGCAAATTCAAAAAGAATTATACATTTACTGTTTATGTAGTAACAAAAGAATACGCAGTAGAAAATAGAAAAGAACCATTAGTATTTACATTAAACAAAGAAAACATAGAAAATCAAGGAGTAAAGATATATTTTGCAAATACAAAAAATATAGAAGGAAATACTTATTCATCTATAAGTAACTCAAGATTATTTGGACTTACAGCTTCAGGTAGCACCTTAGAAGAGGCAAGAGAAAAGGTATATAGCTCAATAAATGGAAATATTGATGAAAAGTTAGATTATAGAAAAGATATTGGAAATATATATGAGCACTAAAAAAGATTTTGGGGTAATCCCAAAATCTTTTATTTAATTTAAATTAGTGTTTGTTCTTTCTATTGTATTTTCTCCTATATCCTGAGACTTTTCTTCTTCAATATAGTTATTAACTGCAGAATCAACAACATTTACATACGACAAATGTTTATCATAATTAAATTGTTCATCGTAACATTCTAAGGTTCTAAAAAATAGTGGCGATAATGCAACAATTGTGTCATAATCAAATTCAGGTTCATTAATTTCAGGTTTATTAATTTCAGGTTCCTCAATTTCAGGCTCATTAATTTTTGGCTCATCAATTTCTGCTTTGTCAATTTCAGACTCATTAATTTCAGTTTCGTCAATTTTAACCTCATTCTGTTTATCTTCGTGAGAAACAGCTAAAGGTATTTCTATACCAGAATTAATTATGTCTTCAATAGGTGTAGGCTCCTCTTGCGTCATATCATGTACAATTCTTGCGTGTTCAGATTTTTTATATATAGTTTCAATATTTTTATTAAAATAATCATTCGATATAGCACTAGTTGGTGGAAGTAGCAAGTTAAAATAACTAATTATTGCATATCTTTTCGTTTCATTAATATTTTTATACTCATAACAAGATAGAGTATCTTTTGCCATATCTATTTCAGGTTTTGGAAGTTTTTTTAAATAAATTGGTGAATAATTCAAATATGTAGCATTTAATATTAACTCTTTATATTTATCGTTAAATTTTATATTACTATTCTTATAAACCCACTTAAACATTTCATCTATATTATTTGGAGAGCTAGAAATTGAAACAAGTTCAGAATACGCACTTGCTTGAATAGATAAATCTGAAAAAGTTTTATTATTATATTCTTCTAGCAATTCACCAGCATCATTAATTTTTGGCTCTTCTCTTGCAATAGACTGTAGAAACTCATCAGAAGTATAGCGTTTAATTTCTGTTTGATGTTTAATGAAATCATCAATAGTATATTTATCATTAATAGAATATTTTTTCTCCCAACGATTTAGATAATCTTTTAGCTCATCTATTGTACCAGTTTTTTTGGTTATATCTACAAGCTCATTAAATGCTTCTTCTTGCTTAAAAGAATTTTCTTTTATATTTTTTTCGCTTGTATTATATTTTATTCTTTTTTGATACATATCTAAAAAACCAGATATAGGATATTTATCTTCCCATTGTTTAATTTTCTTTTTAAGTAAATCATAGTCGTCAGTATCTCTTATTAATCGATAAAGTTCTTTCATAGCCTTTGACTGCTTTTCTATTTTTTTTACTTCATTTAATTTTAGCTGACTTAAAATGTATTGAGTAACAGTAGAGTAATACTGATTAAGTAAAAATTCAATTCTTTTTTTAAAGTCAGATTTAGAAGAAGTACTAGGTCGATCTAAAAGCTTTTTATATTTATTTTTCCATTCAGCAATTCTTGCATCTAATAGTTCTATGTCTTGTAATTGCATAGCTTCAGCAATTATCTCACAAAGCTCATTGTAAGCATCATCTTCTAATTTTTTTAAATCCTTTTCGCTAATATCATTAGAATCACTCATAAATTTCCTCCAAAAATATATATCTAAGGTGCTTCGGATCCAGCTGTTTGCTGATAATCATTCCACATCCATGCCACACTTTGGACAAGAGCTTTCAATTCATCACTAGCTGAAGAGCTGGTAAGAACAGAATAACAGTATGACAATACACTGTACTTTAATGACCAAGATGAAATTTTAATAGATGGGTAAAGAGACCACTCAGAAATATTTGCTATAGGCACTACTATCTCATAATATGAACCGCTTTTTTTGTAATCCATACTTTTGTGCTATTGCAGCTTTTGTTACCTTAAACTTATGTATTATAGAAAAGCTATCATTTTTAGACAACTGAATTGTTGAACCTGAATATTCTATTCCAGAAGGCAATTTGCCACTGGTAGATGCTTTGTACTCTTTCATGCTAGTAGAAGATATTTTTTCAGCAGGTGCAACAAAGACAGGTATCCAATCAGAATCCCCACCGAGCCGAAGCTATTAAATTGGTACGTCCAGGAGATGTAGCTTGTATAATAGTTTCAGAACCAGAAGTATTAGTTATTTGAGCTATACTAGGGTCTTCAACTTTCCAAGTTATTGTATCATTTGGTTCAGATGTTTCTGCACTTACTGTTTTCTCTT
>CANRGU010000065.1 GCA_947630255.1 uncultured Clostridia bacterium
AGCTATACTAGGGTCTTCAACTTTCCAAGTTATTGTATCATTTGGTTCAGATGTTTCTGCACTTACTGTTTTCTCTTTAATTGCATTATTGTTTAATTGAAGCCCAATATAACTACTACTAGACTTTACTATATGTACTTTAGATTTTTCAGACTCTTCCTGTGATTGAGATCCTTCTAAATATTCATCTATTGAGTTATATGTTGTTCCATCTATACTTATCATTTCTAAGGTTTCCTCATCTGCCATTGCCTCTTCTGTTTTAATTTTGGCTTCTTGTGCTTTTGTGATTATTCCTCCATTTAAAGCAACAGTAAGTGTTATGCCTATTAATATTAACATAACTATTATTGTAATTATTAAAGATATCAAAGTAACACCTTTGCAGTTAGATATTGTTTTTATAAAATTCATTTGTTTTTCTCCTTCTTTTGTTTTAGTATTTTTTAAAATAAACGTAAATTAATGTCTATAATCATCAATTCAATTATATTTCATAAATTTTTCTTTTGCAACATTTTCTATATATTTTCCTTATATTTAGTAGCACTTTTATTGATCAAAATTATAATCTACTATTTAAAACAAAATAAATTTATGATAAAATGTAAAATATCAATTTGTAAAAGGAATGATTTAAATGATAAAAAGAAATGAAACAAAAAAAATATTTGTAGGAGATGTGCAAATAGGAGGACAAAATAAAGTAGTAATACAGTCAATGACCAATACAAAAACAAAAGACGTAAAATCAACAGTAGAACAAATTTTAAAATTAGAAGATGCAGGATGTGAAATAATAAGAGTAGCATGTTTAGACATAGAAGATGCAAAAGCAATTTCAGAAATAAAAAAGAAAATACATATTCCAATAGTTTCAGACATACATTTTGATTATAAAATTGCTATTGAAGCAGCAAAAGCAGGAGTTGATAAAATAAGAATTAATCCAGGAAATATTGGATCAAACGACAGAGTAAAAGCAGTTGTAGATATATGCAAAGAAAGGCATATTCCAATAAGAATAGGCGTAAATAGCGGTTCTCTTCCAAAAGATATTTTAGAAAGAGATGGGAAGCCAACTGCTAAGGGAATGGTAGAAGCGGGATTAAGACACATAAAAATATTAGAAGATTTAGATTTTACCGATATTGCATTATCATTAAAAGCATCATCTTTAGACTTATGCATAGAAAGCTACCTAGAGGCAGCAAATACAATACAATATCCATTGCATTTAGGTGTAACACATGCAGGAACAGAATTTAGCGGAACAGTAAGTTCTAGTATAGGACTTGGAATTTTATTGAAACAAGGAATCGGAGATACTATTAGAGTTTCATTATCTGCAGATCCAGTAAAAGAAATAAAAGTTGCAAAAGAAATCCTAAAGGACTGCAACCTTTATAAATCACCAACATTAATTGCATGTCCTACATGTGGAAGAATTCAATATGATTTAATACCAATAGCAAATGAAATAGAAGATTTTCTTCAAACAATAAAATCAGATATAACAGTAGCAGTAATGGGATGCCGGAGTTAATGGACCAAACGAAGCAAGACATGCAGATATTGGAATTGCAGGAGGAATAAAAGAAGGGTTGTTATTTAAAAAAGGCGAAATAATACGAAAAGTAAAACAAGAAGATATTGTAAGAGTATTAAAAGAAGAAATTTTAAAAATGGTAAAATAGGAGAAAAACATGGAAATTATCGTTGGCAAAACAGCAGGATTTTGCTTTGGAGTTGCAAATGCTGTAAATGAAACTAGCAAATTTTTAAATGAAAATAAAAATACATTTTGCTTAGGAGAATTAGTACATAATAAGCAAGTCATAAACGAGCTAGAAGAAAAAGGATTAAAAATTATAGATAATATAGAGCAAGCAAAACAAAATGTAATAATAAGAGCACATGGAACTACAAAGCAAATTTATGATAAAGCCATAAAAATGGGACTAAAAGTAGTAGATTTAACATGTCCAAAAGTTATAAGAACACACAAAATTGCAGAAAAATCCGCAAAAGATGGTAATTACATATTTTTAATTGGAAATAGCAGTCATCCAGAGACGATAGGTACAATAAGTTATTGTGGCAAGAATTCATGTATAATAGAAACAGAGCAAAATATACAAGGCGCAATACAACAATTAATAGAGTCGAAAATGAAAAAATTAGTTATTTTAGCGCAAACTACTTTTAGCATGGAAAAATTTAATAAATTTGTTAAAATAATTCAAGAAAGCATAAAAGATAAAAATATAGAATTGAAAACAGAAATGACAATATGTGATGCAACAAGATTAAGACAAGAGGAAACAGAAAAAATGTCATCTATAGTAGATATGATGATAATAATAGGTGGAAAACATAGTTCAAATACAAATAAGTTATATGAAATTGCTGAAAAGAATTGCAAAAACAGTATATTAATAGAAGAAGAGAAAGAACTAAATTTACAAGAATTGAAAAATTATGAAAAAATTGGAATTATGGCAGGAGCCTCTACACCAAACAAAACTATCAAAGCAGTAGTTGAAAAGTTACAAAAAGTATGTTAAAATAAAAATGATATATTGCAATTAGAAAGGAAAAAAGTATAATTATGAATCAAATACTTATTGATGAAAAATTATATGTAACACCAGAATTAAAAAGAAAGAAAAAAATTTTTAGGATAGAATTTTTCATATCTGTTTTTTTGTTATGCGTGTTATCTAGTTATGCAATATATGCAGAATACGACAGAAATAAAAGTGAACAAGTTTCAAAAGAAATATTAGAGGGAATAGAGTTTAAAAGCGATACAGAGATTGTTGAAGAAGAAGTAACTGTTATAGTATTAAATGCCATACCAGAGGAAGAAGACATAGCTCAAGTACAAACAATATTAACTGAAGTACCAACAGAAATTCCTGATGAACAAAAAACTGTAGCAAGTGATGGAACTGAGTATTATACAATAGGAGTTATAAATATACCATCAATAGATGTAAATTATCCAATACTATCTACATATTCAGATGCACTACTTAAAATTGCACCATGTAAATTTCATGGACCAAATCCAAACGAAGTTGGAAATCTATGTATAGCTGGTCATAACTATAAAAATTCAAAATTCTTTAGTAAAGTACCAAGCTTAGATACAGGAGATATAATTGAAATAACAGATTTGGGTGATAATACTTTAAAATATGAAGTATATGATAAATTTATAGTAAATCCAGATGAATTAGAATGTACAAGTCAAAAAACAAATGGACGAAGAGAAATAACATTAATTACTTGTACAAATGATAATAAACAAAGATACATTATAAAGGCAAGAGAAATATAGTATCAAAATAAAATAATCCTTCATAAAATATAGAGAATATATTTATGGAGGTTTTTTTAATGGCTAAAATATTAGTTTTTAATAATGATACAAATAGAATGGAAACATATTATCGAGAAGAAAACCAAGCAATGCCATATAATGCAAATAGAAGTTTAACTGTTGGAGAATTCAGAGGTTCAAGTGGTAGCCCTACACTTTGGACAACAAAAAGAGCAATGCAAAGTTTTAACACAACAAGATACTTATATGGTAGTGCAATACCAGTTGGCTTTGCATTTAAAAGACCATGGGAAGGCGGGCATGGCTCTCAAAGTCAGCACTATGCAGGAGTTGCATTTGATGCAGGGCAACTTTTAAGTAGCACACAACGAAATAGATTAAGAAATACAGCAATAAATTCAGGAGTTTGGTCATACGTTGAACCCGCTAATCTCACTCCTACATGGGTTCACTTCGATAAAAGATTTCGGGAGACCAGCCTGTGGAACTGCTGGATATCCACTAATAAAACAAGGGAGTATAAGCACATATGTATTAATTGCGCAAGATGATTTAAACACATTAGGATTTACAACAGGAGGATTAGACCGGAATATTTGGAAACAGAACAAGAGAAGCAGTAAGAAATTATCAAAGAAGTAGGGGACTATCAGCAGATGGAATAGTTGGATGTAATACATGGAGATCACTTCAAGAAGATGTAGTAGGAACAGGAAGAACTAGAACAACAATAGATTAGAAATAAAAATACTTCTGAGCAATTTGCCTATTTGCTCAGAAGCATTAATATTTATTCCTTATTTTTACTTTCTTTAATAACTTTACTTTCAAATTCTTCCCAAGACCTACTAAATTCATGGTTAGAAAAGGCCTCTTTTAATCCATTTACTTGTTTTAGTTTAATAATCTCATCTAGTTCCATTCCGAGATGAAGTGATATTGTACTATCGTCCCAACCAGCCTTAGTAAGCTCCATAACGATTTTAGACATATCTAATATTTGATGAGTACCTCTTGCTCTATTGTGACGTATTGTACTTGCAATACGGTCATCTAAATTTTTATCAATAGTAACTATTGGAATTTCTTTTAAGTGAAAATATTCTTTTGCACATCTATATCTATGAAATCCATCGACTATAATATAAATATCATTTTCCTTATCATAGTATGTAACAATTGGTTGAGTATATCCATCTTCTTCAATAGAATGTTTTAAAAGTCTCATTTCTGGTGGAGCAACTTTGTTAGGGTTGTAATCATTTGCAACTACTTTATTAATATCTACCATTTTTACATTTAAAACAGGAAAAGTAATTTTTTTATTCATTAAAATCACTCCTGATCCTAATATAGTTTTTAAAATCATTATTATTACAAACAAAACCGCAATAACTATACACATCAGCATATGTAGCTGTAACTATACTATCTTTAATTTTGGTTTGCTTATTAATATAAGTTAATAGTTCAATTAAAAATTCATCCTTTATAGAATACACATTTTTTATTACTTCTGACGCAATAGAAACAAATGCAACAGGAACATCATTATCTAAATAAACATACCATACTTTATTGTTATCATCATATATTCTATCTTTAGTTTTATTTTCAACTATTCTAGAACCAAAAAACCTTCCCATTATATTATAAAAATTTTTTGATTTATTGTCCATTTTTACTATCATTATTAATCACTTCCTCTTTTATAAATTTATTTAAATCTGGATCAGACGTTACAGTATTAGCATTAAGTAAATTATCCCATTTATGGGCCATTTTTTTAAGCTCGTTTTCTTCAGTCCTTGTCTGAGCAAATGAAAGTCGTTTTAAATAAAAATCATTTTTTTCAATAGCTCTTGCAATTCTACGCCAAGATATTACTTTTTTCTGATTTTCCAATTTTTTAGAAGCTTCTTCTGGTATTTCATCAAAATCAACTCCATATTTTTTTCTATGCCAAATCATAAACTTTTTAACTTTTCTATAATAATTAAGCATTAAATCTCTATTGTAAAGTCCTATACTCTCTAATAAAAAAACAGTATATTGTTGCCAAGTCATAAAATTAGGCTTCGAACTTTTTAAATCACCTAGTGCAGAAGTTCTACAATATATATTACCAAAGTTGACACCATTAACACGGTTTAAAACTTTTGCCCATGTTTCATATTCTAGCGCTTTAAATTGATCTAATCCTTTTCTTTGATCATCCCCATAAGGTTGACAAATTCTTTGCTCTGCCAGAGGAACCCCATTTTTATACATTAAATCATAAATTTTATTATATTTTAAATCTAATTTGCTTACTGCACCCCATATATCTTCAACTCTGAAATCATAAATTGGATAAAAGTTGTAAACATCAAGTATTTGGTTAGAAAATTTTACTCTTGTGGTCCATTTATAATTTTTATAAGTTTCTTTATATTTTTGAAATGTAATTGTTCTAAAACGGTTTAAACTTTCATCAGTTCTAATTCCAATTCCACAAGCTACAAGACCTTCATGATGTTCCTTATACCAAGAAGCAAATTGTAATATAAATTCTTCAAATTCTTCACCTTTTTTAAACCAAGGAAAAGGACAGTTACTCATATTTATACTATCTTTTGGTAAATCTCTAATCCATAAATGCTTACTTTCTTCTTCCCAACAAAGCCATTTTGGTTGCAAAATAGACACAGCATTTCTAAGAGCCAAAGGAAGAGCAATATGATAAAATGTTCTAACTTGAGATAATTGCTTTAACTCATATAAATGATCAATTGTACATTTATATTGACCCTCTAAATCTATATATAAAACATCAAATTTTTTATTTAATCGTTTAGCAACTATATTAGCTAGCTGAACCATTACAGAACTATCTTTACCAGCACTAACACTAAAGTAAACGTTATCAAATTCATTAAAAACTATTTCAAGACGCTCAAAAGCAGCTTCTAATACATTCTTTTCTAAATAAATTTTAGGCATAAGTAAAAATTCAACTTCCCTTCATAATGTATTATATGTTAATCTACAAATTACGTCAAGAAAAAATATTAATTTATACATTAATATTTACCTTAGGAGTTATTAAAACACAAAAAAAGTTTTTTTGCGACACTAAAAAACAATAATTTCAAAAGAACGCGCTATTTTTTTTAAAATAATAACACTAAAATTAATTAGTCCAGCCAAATTAAAAATAAGCATTCAAAAACTTGATAAACACTATTAAATATGATAAAATCACAAAAGAAAAGGAGAGATTAAATGAAAGTTATATTATTACAGGATATAAAAAATGTAGGAAAAAAAGATGAAATAATAAATGCAAACGATGGTTATGCAAGAAATTTTTTATTTCCAAAAAAATTAGCATTGGAAGCTACTAAAGATAACTTATTAAAATTACAAGCAAAAAAGGACTCTCAAAAACATAAAAAAAATTTAGAAATAGAAGAATTTAAAAGGCAAGCAGATAAAATTAAAGATATTGTTCTTAAGATAAAAGTAAAAGCAGGAGCAAATGGAAAAATATTTGGAGGAGTTACAGCAAAAGAAATATCAGAAGAACTAAAAAAGCAATATAAAATGGAAATAGATAAGAAAAAAATAAATTTAGAAGAAACCATAAA
>CANRGU010000066.1 GCA_947630255.1 uncultured Clostridia bacterium
CAAGAAGACGATGATGACTTTGCACTAGTAATATTATCATTAAAAACAGGAAAAGGAGTATCATATACAATACTAATTACAACAATAGTAGCAACACTTGCAGGAGGAATATACTTGATTAAGAAATATGTATTGAGATAAAATAAAGCATCAAAAAAACAGAAGGGATCTTAAATGATTCCTTCTGTTTTTGATACATTCTTCGCTTTTTAAAATTTCTTTCCAGTTATTTTTTCATAAGCTTCAATGTATTTATTTCTTGTAGTTTCTATAACATCTTCTGGAAGTTCCTTAGGTGGATTATTTCTATATCCGTTATCCTTTAGCCAGTCTCTTAAATATTGTTTGTCAAAGCTTTTTTGACTTCTTCCTACTTCATAATCATCTGCTGGCCAAAATCTACTAGAATCAGGAGTTAAAACTTCATCTGCTAAAACAAGATTTCCATTTTCATCTAAACCAAACTCAAATTTTGTATCAGCAATTATAATACCTTTTGAATACGCATAATCAGCACATTTTTTATAAATATCGATTGTAGCTTTTTTAACTTTTTCAGCTAAATCTTTTCCTAAAATTTCTACGCATTTTTCAAAAGAAATATTTTCATCATGGTCACCAAGCTCTGCCTTTGTTGAAGGCGTAAAAATAGGCTCATCTAATTTTTGACACTCTTCTAAACCTTCTGGAAGCTTAATTCCACAAACTCTGCCACTTTTTTGATATTCTACCCAGCCAGAACCTGTAATATATCCTCTAACTATACATTCAACAGGAAGCATTTTTAACTTTTTAACAAGCATACTCCTATCTTTAAATTCTTCGTTTCTAAATTCCTCTGGAAATTCTTCATAATTTGTTGTAATAATATGATTTGGGATGATATCAGAAACAAAATCAAACCAAAATTCCGAAATTTTATTTAAGATTTTTCCCTTATCTAAAACAGGATTTGGCATAATAAAATCAAATGCAGAAATTCTATCAGACACTACCATCATTAGTTTATCATCATCAACCTCGTATATTTCACGAACTTTACCACTACTAATTTTTTTCATAACAAAATCAATCCTTTCTTACTAATCAAATTATTTAAAAACAATTACATAAACACCAATTTATCTAACTAATAATTTTCGTAGCCTACTTCTTGTAGTCTAGCATCTTTTTTCATAACGCCATCTTTTAAAGAAGCTTTATAACTTACTATTTTATTTTGAACTTCAACATTTGCAGTTCCAATAATTTGAGCTGCTAAAATTGCGGCATTTTTTGCTCCATTTATTGCTACTGTTGCAACAGGAATTCCTGATGGCATTTGAACTATAGAATAAAGCGAATCTACACCATTTAAAGTCTTAGAATGAATTGGAACACCAATTACTGGGCATGTATTCACCGCTGCAAATATTCCAGGTAAGTGAGCAGCACCACCAGCACCAGCTATAATTACTTTTACATTTCTTTCTTTAAGACTTTTAGCATATTCAATTGCTTCATCTGGGCATCTATGAACAGACAATATTTTCATCTCATAACTAATTCCCATTGTCTCTAAAAATTTAGCAGAATCACTCATTATAGGTAAATCAGAATCACTCCCCATAATTATTGCTACATCAATATTATTTTCCATTGTTCCCTCCTAAAATTAAAAATCTAAGTAAATTATATTACAACAAAAAACAATATACAATAAAAAAATGTTAATTTTCTTCACACAAATTTACATAAGCAAGAATATATTATTAGTATAGTAGGAGGAAATGAAAGTGGAAGAAGTATTGAAATTAAAAAATGTGGGTAAAACTTATCAAGCAAAAAATGGCGAAATAGAGGCATTAAAAGATATAAATTTTAGTGTAAAAAAAGGAGAATTTGTCAGTATAATAGGACCAAGCGGATGTGGTAAATCTACATTACTTTCAATAATTGCAGGGTTAGAGAAAAAATCAAATGGAAAGATATACATTGATGAAATTGAAACTAATAGTGTATCATCTAAAATTGGATATATGCTACAAAAAGACAGTCTGCTAGAATGGAGAACTATATATAATAATGTAATTTTTGGGCTAGAAATTACGCATAAAAAAAATAAAGAAAATGAGGAATATGTTAAAAGTTTATTAAAAAAATATAACCTCTATGATTTTAAAGATAAATACCCTACGCAATTATCAGGTGGAATGAGGCAAAGAGTTGCATTAATCAGAACACTTGCAATTAGACCTGAAATACTTTTGTTAGACGAAGCTTTTTCTGCATTAGATTATCAAACAAGAATAATGGTAACAAGAGATATATATGATATTTTAAGAAATGAAAATATAACAACAGTAATGGTAACTCATGATATTTCTGAAGCAATAAGTATGTCAGATAGAGTAATTGTACTTAGCGCGCGACCTGCTACAGTAAAAAACATATATAAAATGGAATTTGAAATTGAAAATAGAAATCCAATGAATGTACGAAAGAGTATCAAATTTAACAAGTATTTTGATAGCCTATGGAAGGAGCTTGATGTCGATGCAAAAGAAAAATAATTCAATTGAAAGAAAACAATATTTAAAAAGAAAAACAATTACAAAAGTAAGTATTTTCTTAACCCAAATTACAATAGTAATATTATTTATTGCTCTGTGGGAAATATTAGCAAACAAAGGCATAATTGATAGCTTTATAACAAGTCAGCCTAGTAGAATGCTAAAAACATTTATGAATTTATCACAAAATGGACTATTAAAACATTTAGGAGTTACATGTTATGAAACAATTGTCGGATTTTTGTCAGGAGCAATACTTGGAGTAATTATTGCAATAATACTATGGTGGTCAAAATTTTTGTCAAAAGTAGCAGAACCATTTTTAGTAGTATTAAATAGCCTTCCTAAAATCGCCCTTGGTCCAGTAATTATAATATGGGTTGGAGCAGGAACTTCTGCAATAATAGTAATGGCACTTGCAATTTCATTAATAGTTACAATACTAGAAATCTTAAATGGATTTTTAAATACCGAAGAAGAAAAAATAAAAATGGCAAGAACTTTTAATGCAAGTAAATTTCAAATTCTAACTAAAATTGTAATACCAGCTAATATTTCTACATTTATAAATTCTCTAAAAGTAAATATCGGGCTTTCGCTAGTCGGAGTAATTTCAGGAGAATTTTTAGTATCAAAAGCAGGGCTTCGGATATTTAATAGTATATGGAGGGCAAGTATTCCAACTCGACTTAGTTATGGCAAGCGTTGTAATACTTTCATTAGTTGCAGCAATTATGTATGAAGCAGTAGTCCTACTAGAAAAAATAATATTAAAATCAAAAAAATTTGGTTAAAAGAAAGGAGAGTTAAGTTTGAAAAAATATATTATAGGTATACTTATAATCTTAGTAGTTATAGGAGGAATTTTAGCATATTCATTATTAAAAAGTAAAGATAGTAATGAAACAGGAATGACTACAGTAAGATTAAATGAAGTAACCCGTTCAGTTTTTTATGCACCGCAATATGTTGCAATAGCAAATGGCTATTTTAAAGATGAAAATCTTGATATAGAAATTACAACCGGTCAGGGAGCAGATAAAGTAATGACTGCAGTGCTTGCAGGGCAAAGCGATATAGGATTTGCTCGGACCAGAGTCTGCAATATATGTATATAACGAAGGAAAAGAAGATTATATGGAAGTATTTGCGCAAATGACTAAAAGGGATGGTTCATTTTTAGTAAGTAGAAAAGAAAATAAAAATTTTAAATGGACAGATTTAAAAGGCTCTACCATTATTCCAGGCAGAAAAGGCGGAGTACCTTACATGACATTTGAATATGTATTAAAACAAAATGGAATTGATACTAAAAATGATTTAGTTCTAGATGACAGTATTAAATTTGACCTTATGGCAGGAGCATTTGCAGGGGGAAATGCAGACTATGTAACATTATTTGAGCCAACTGCTTCTATGACGCAGGAACAAGGTAAAGGATATATTGTAGCATCAGTAGGAGAGGCATCAGGAGAAATTCCATATACTGCATATTTTGCAAATAAAAGATATATTGAAAATAATCCAGAAATAATACAAGGATTTACTAATGCTATATATAAGGGGCAAGTTTGGGTAAAAGAACATACAGCAAGAGAAATTGCAGAATTAATACAAGAATTTTTCCCAGACACACAATTAGATATGCTTGAAAAATCAATACAAAGCTATAAAGATATAGACGCTTGGAATGAAACTCCAGTTTTAAAAAAAGAAGCTTTTGATAAATTGCAAACAGTTATGCAAGAAGCAGGAGAGCTTACAGAAAAAGCTCCATATGAAGTTATAGTAAATAATGAATTTGCAAAAAAGGCGATAAAATAAATAACACTTGAAATGTTATGTAAAGTATAGTATAATTTTAATATAAAATTTTTGAAGGGAGTGTCAAAAGTGCTGACAGTACGGTGGACAGTAAATGGAAATTGTTTAATACGAAAAATCAATGTTATAGGTAAAGTATTGGAAAGAGAATACGAAGATGATTGGGTAAGTTACGCTTTGCCACAAGCTTTAAGAATTATTGATATTGCAGAACGTTATAGAGGCAAACTAATTCACTATAAAAAAACACCAACAATAAATGCGAAAGAAGCGATTTACTTTGAAATTATATTTGAAAATCTAGGAGATTATAACTCATTCACTGCAAGTATCCCGAAAGAGCTCTAAAGTAAGGGCTCTTTTTAATTGATATAAATATCGATTAAACAAAAATAATAATATTTTTAATTTTGTATATACTATTGCTATTAGGAGAGTTTTATGGTTAAAATAGCGTTTTTTGATACAAAGGAATATGATAAAAATTTATTTGATGAATATAATAAAAATTATGGATACGAGATAACATACTTAGAATCAAAATTAAATAGTGAAACAGCTCCTCTTGCAAAAGGATTTGATGTGGTATGTATATTTGTAAACGATATAGTAGATGAAAAGACAATCCAAATATTAAAAGAAGATAAAGTAAAATTAATTGCATTAAGATGTGCTGGATTTAATAATGTTGATGTAAAAAAATTAGAAGATAATTTAACAGCTGTAAGGGTTCCAGAATATTCGCCATATGCAGTTGCAGAACATGCAGTAGCATTAATTTTAAGTATAGATAGAAAAATATATAAGGCATATCAACGAACAAAAAAGTATAATTTTACACTCAACGGACTTTTAGGATTCGATATACATGGAAAAACAATAGGAGTAATTGGAGCAGGAAAAATAGGCAAAGCTTTTATAAATATAATGAATGGGTTTGGAACAAGATTACTGGCATATGATAAATTTCAAAATGAAGAGCTAGCAAAAGAAATGAATTTTGAATATGTAGATTTAAATACTCTATATAGCAAATCAGATATAATATCTTTGCATTGTCCATTAACAGACGAAAATTATAAAATGATAAATGAAGAAGCGTTAAGTAAAATGAAAGATGGAGTAGTTTTAATAAATACAAGCAGAGGAAAACTTATAGATACCAAGAGCTTAATAAAAAAATTGCAAGAAGGTAAAATTGGCGGACTTGGCTTAGACGTATACGAAGATGAAGAAGAGTTTTTTCTAAATGATATGTCTAACTCATATATACGAGATGAAGAACTATCAATACTTTTAACAATGCCAAATGTAGTTGTAACATCACATCAGGCATTTTTTACAAAGGAAGCCTTAAACAAAATTGCACTAGATACATGCGAAAATATAAAAGAATTTTTTAGCACAGGAAAGTGCAAAAACAGTATTTCAACAAAAAGGGAAAAGCCCTAATTGTTGAAATTTTATTCTGCTTCTGAAAAAGCATCTTTTCCAGCACCACATATTGGGCAAACCCAATTGTCAGGTAATTCTTCAAATTTTACTGCTTCTTTGTCATCATCATAAACAAATCCACAAATATCACATATATATTTCATATTATCATCCTCCTTAAAAATTTATAACTTAATAATAATATAATAAATGTAAAATGTCAATTAATTATATACATATTATTAATAAATATGATACAATATATAGTGTAAAAGTAAGTAAACAATAGAAGGATTTATATAAATTATGGAAATAAAAAAGGAACAAAAATACATATTAGATGAATGCAGTTCATTTGAGCCAGAGCATATTTTTGAATGTGGACAGTGCTTTAGATGGAATAAGCAACCAGATGAAAGTTATACAGGTGTTTTTTCACAAAATGTTTTAAATGTAAAAAAAGAAAATAATAAGATAATCTTTAAAGGCATAACATCAGGAGATATAAAAAAAGTCTGCACAGATTATTTCGATTTAGATAGAAATTACGAAGAAATAAAAAGTAAGCTATCAAAAATAGATGATAATTTAAAAAACAGCATTAAATATGGAAGCGGAATAAGATTGTTAAATCAAGATTTATGGGAAACACTTATATCATTTATAATCTCAGCAAATAACAACATACCAAGAATAAAAGGAATAATAGAAAGACTTTCTAAAAACTATGGAAATAAAATTATATGGAACGAAAAAGAATATTATACATTTCCAAGTCCAAACCAGCTTGCAAAAGCAAGCATAGAAGATTTAAGAAAATTAGGGTTAGGATTTAGAGACATAAGAGTATATGAAACAACAAAAATGATAAATGAAAACAAGCAAGAGCTAGAAAAGTTATCAAATGAAAATGATGCAACAAAATTAAGAGAAGAATTATTAAAATTTCCAGGGGTAGGACCAAAAGTTGCAGATTGTATAATGCTTTTTTCTACACTAAAAAGATTAGAAGTATTCCCAAT
>CANRGU010000067.1 GCA_947630255.1 uncultured Clostridia bacterium
CAATACTCTTTTTTAATTTTGAATTTATTGCTATTGCAAATTTTTCAATAGGTAAGTTACTATTTGTTTTAAAATTTGCAATTTGCCCGAAGTGCATGAACTCCTGCGTCTGTTCTTCCTGATGCAATTAGATCTACTTCTTCTCCTGTTATTTCTTTTATTGCATTTTCAATTTCGCCTTGAATATTTGATTTGTTGGGTTGTTTTTGCCACCCATTAAATTTCTTTCCATCATATTCTATTGTTAATTTGATATTTCTCATTATATTACTCCATTTAATTTTTTTGATTTTACTATTTACTTTTTGTAAAAATATGTTATAATAAATTTAGAAATAGGAAGCCACAAAAAGTGGTTGCCATCAGGAATTGTTTTTAGACACATTCTCTAACGGTCAAGCAGAGAATGTGCCTTTTTTATTGTTTGCTTATAACTATAGCCAAAGCTATAATTAAGGCAAATGCTATAATGGTTGTAATAATCCATGCTGTTGTAAGTAATATTATAATATGTAATAAATATTCTTCTATCATCAGCATCACCTCCTTATCTTATGTATGAGGAGATGACAACCACATTTCTGCTTTTTCCTATTTCGCTATTATTATACAAAAATTGGAAATATTAGTCAATGCTTTTTTGACAATTTTTAAAATTAAAGCTATAAAAATCAGAAACATCATTTTGTTTCTGATTTTTTATTTTCTACTTTATTATTTTTGAATTTTTCTTTTAGGCTTGCTCTTTTCTTTTTTAGATTTTCATTTCCAAATCTTTTAATAACAATATTTTTTATTAATATCTGTCTTAAAGCCTCTTCTTTTACGTCCATTATTAATGTTCCATCTTTAGCAATTGATATTTTTCCTGTTTCTTCTGATACAACAACTACTATTGCGTCAGATTCTTGTGACATTCCCACTGCTGACCTATGTCTTGTTCCAAGCCCTTTTGATATATTTTTATCGTTAGATAGTGGCAACAGACATGCAGCTGATTTTATTTTGTTTTCACTAATTATTACTGCACCGTCATGAAGTGGTGTTTTAGGATTAAATATATTTACTAATAATTGTGGAGATATCTCTGCATTCATTATTATTCCTGTATCTGCTATGTCTTGAAGTTTTATCTCTCTTTCTATAACTATTAATGCGCCGGTTTTACTTTTTGCAAGTTCTGTTGCTGCAATTACAATTTTATATATGTTTTCCTTTGTTTTCGCTGCAATATCTTTATCAATTCCAAAGAATTTCGTCAGTTTACTTGTACCGTAATTGTTCTAGCGCACGTCTTAATTCTGGTTGGAAAATTATAATTAATAGTATTACTCCATATGTCATAAATGATGCTAATATATAATTTAATATGTGCAATTCAAATATAGAACTTAGTATTGTTACAATTATTAAAAATGCAATACCTTTTATAAGTTGCCATGCTCTAGTTTCTTTAACTATTTGTATTAGCTTAATTGCTAAAAATAATACTATTGCAACATCTACTATTAGCATAATTATTTTTAGTGGATTTTCTCTTAACATATTTAAATAATTAATTATATCTTGACCTGTAAATTCTAAGGTCGGTGTAAATAATGAACTTTTCATTAGTGCTCCTTTTCAAACATTCATTTTTTAGTCAGTTTGTCATCTTTCACTGGTGTTTCTCTACACTTAGCACACCTACATATATTATTGTGCCACTAAATACCAAATTAATGTAAATCCTACACTTAGTACCATAAGTCCTGCTAAAACTCCTGCTAATATCCTTGTTGCTAATTTTTGTTTATCTATCTTCTTTTTTGCCATTTGTATTTCACTCCTTTAAATTTCCATAGAACTATCTTAACACAATAAAATTTGTTTTTCAATTAGTTTTAATAAAATAAGTTAAAGCGACTTTTGCTCATACGTTGAAAATAAATCTGTGTATAGATACTTTCCTGCACCTTTATCCATTAATTTCATATAAAGTTTTACAAAGTCTCTTATTTTTTCATCATTATATTCTTTATTTATATTTAATGCCATTGCATAAGGTATATATTTTTCGTAGATTACAATTTCTTCTATTTCTCTATCTTTTAGTAATGTATAATCTTTAATAAATTTTTTAAATTTAATCCATTTTACAAGTTCACTTTTTCCATTCTCATTTAACTTATTTAGTAATTGCTTTACATATAGTATTTTATCATAGCAAATTACACATAAAATCGCTATTGGTATCCAACATATAATACCAGCCAAAATTGCCAATCCCCAATGAAGAATTATCTTACTCATTAGAGAATAACTATTTCCTGTCGGGAATATTAAAGGCATTAATTTTGTTCCAAAAATAATTGTTAATATTATAGCTATTATTAAAGAAATAATACCTGGTTTACTTCCTAACTCATATTTTTTTGTGTTAATAAAATTATAAGTTTCACATTCTTGTATTACTAATTTTTCCCAATCTTCAAAAGAAAATAATTGTTTATTTCCTTCATTTTCTACAAATGCGCAATATACATATTTTTCATCAGGAGTAAGTTTACTTGAATCGAAATTTTCTATAGGTTTAAAATAATATTCTTTTTCCCATTTTTCAATTGTTATGACTTTTTTATTATACAAATTAAGTATTGTTGAAAGTACATCTTTTTTAGGCTCCAGTTTCGTATTATATATATAAGATAACACAGCTGGACTGTATTCTACATCTATGTCTCTATTTAGCACATTTAAATCTTTGTATGCTGATTTTATATGTAATTTCCAATTTCTGATTGTAATACTGATTTTAATAAATAAATTACCAAATAAATCGCTAGATTTTATTACTATTGCTAATACTATCATGAATATGACTACTGGTATTGCTAAAATAATTTCTCCATTTGCACTCAACACTCTCACTCCTTCTAGTCTCTTTATCTCATAAATGATCATCCAATTAAGTCCCCTTTTACCTAATCAAAAGAGGACTGTAACTTAAGTCTATTTCCTTATTTCTGCACCTAATACCTTTTCTGCATCTGAAATAACTTTGTTAAATATTCCAGTTACTTCATCATCTGTTAGTGTTTTTTTGCTATCACTAAATGTTAATGAATATGCTATTGATTTTTTATCAGCTGGAACATGCTCTCCCATATATAAATCAAATACCTCTATATTTGTAAGTAATCCTCCTGCAGATTTTTTAATTTGTTTTTCTATTGTGCTTGAGTCTAAATTTCTATCTACTATAAATGCAACATCTTTTTTAATGCTTGGAAATTTAGATATTTCTTTATATTTCATCTTTCCAACTCTTTTAGAAAGTAATTTGCTTAAATTAATTTCCATTGTATATACATCTTCTTTTACCTCTTTTGGATGAACTTTTCCAAGAATTCCTATAATGTCATTATTTACAGATATTAAAGCTGTTTGATATGGATGGAATTCTTTTGGGAGTTCTTTGTTGTTTACAAAACTATATCTTCCGTTATATCCTAAATAATCTAGTAACTCTTCTGCAACTCCTTTTATCATATAGAAATCTACATTTTTAGTATTTCCTATTCCTTCATAGTATTTTCCAGACATAAGTACACATAGTTTTTCTTCTTCTATATACTCATCATTTACTTTTCCAAAGCCTTTTCCTATTTCAAATATAGATACATCTTTATTATTTCTGTCTAAATTATACTCATATATATTTAAAAGAGATGGAATCATACTATATCTTAATGTGTTTCTGTCTTCTGTAAGTGGATCTAATAATTTTATTGGTTCAAATTTGTCTGTTGTAAATTTTCCCACTTCTTTTTCATTTATTAATATATATGACATTACTTCATTTAGCCCAAGTCCTATCATCTTGTTTCTAATCTCTCTTGCCACTTTATCGTATTTACCTGTTCTTGTTGGAAGCAATGGTAGTTTTCCTTCTATATTATCAACTCCATAAATTCTTCCTACTTCCTCTATTAAGTCTTCTTTAATTGATATATCCATTCTTCTTGTAGGTACTGTTACTGTAATCACTCTTCCATTTACTGAATAGCTAAATCCTAATTTTCTAAATACATTTAATGTTTCTTCATCTGGTACGTTTGTACCTAAAAGATTATTTATATCTTCAAATTTTATATCTATTTTCTTTTCTTGTTTATCTGCCTTGTCATAAATGACTGTGCCTTTTGCTATTTTTGCATCTGCATATTTTTCAAGAAGTGCACAGGCTCTTTCAATTGCCATATATGTTCTATTTGGATCTAATCCTTTTTCAAAACGATTACTTGCTTCACTTCTTACAATTTTTTTAGCTGTACATCTTATTTTTACGCCATCAAATACTGCAGATTCAATTATGATATTTTTTGTATCACTTTCAACTTCTGTTGAAAGCCCTCCCATAACACCTGCAAGACCTATTGCTTCTTTTCCATTTGTAATAACTATGTCATCTTCTGATAAAGTTCTTTCTATATTATCCAAAGTTGTTAATTTTTCGTTATCCTTTGCCATCCTAACTAAAATTTTAGGTCCAAGTCTATCTGCATCGTAGAAATGAAGTGGCTGACCTACTTCAAGCATTACATAGTTACTGATATCTACTACATTGTTAATTGGTCTTATTCCACTTGCGATAAGTCTATTTTTTATAAACGCTGGACTTTCTTTTATAGTTACATTTAAGGCTTTTTTTGCTAAAAATAAATTACAGTTTTCTGTGTCTACTTCTACTTTAAAGCTATCATTTACATCTTCGTTTGTTTCACTATGTTTTAAGTCTATTTCTTTAACAGGTTTATCATATATTGCTCCAAGTTCATAAGCCATGCCTAAAACACTTAATAAGTCTCCTCTATTTGCAGTAAGTTCGAAATCAGCTATTTCGTCATCCATTTCCATGAATTTAATTGGGTCTTCTCCTACTGGAGCATCTGCTGGGAGCTCATGTATTCCAGCCTTGTCTTCCTCTTTTAAGAATTTAGACTCTAGTCCAAGTTCTGCAATAGAACACATCATTCCATTTGACTCTTGACCTCTTATATTTCCCTTTTTGATTGTGATACCACCTGGAAGCTCTGCTCCAACTTCGGCTACAATTACTTTTAATCCTTTTCTTACATTTGGTGCTCCACAAACTATATCTAAAACTTCTTTTCCAATATTTACTTTGCACACATGAAGATGATCTGAATCTGGATGCATTTCACATTCTAATACTTCACCTATAACCAATTTTGTGGCATTAATTAATTTCTCAGCTGTGTCATATTCATTGCCTACTCTTGTCATATCTTCTGCTAATGTCTTTATATTTACATCTATATCAACATAGTCTTTAACAAAATTTTTACTTAGTTTCAATTAGTCCACATCCTTTCTATCGAATTGATTTAAGAATCTAACATCGTTTGTATAAAAATATCTTATATCTGTGATTCCGTATTTAAACATTGCAAGTCTATCAAGTCCTGTTCCAAATGCAAATCCTGTATATTTTTCTGGGTCATATCCGTTCATTTTAAGTACATTTGGATGTACCATACCTGATCCTAATATTTCTATCCAACCTGATTGTTTACAAAGATTACATCCTTTTCCACCACATTTAAAGCAACTAACATCTACTTCATAACTTGGTTCTGTAAATGGAAAATAACTTGGTCTAAATCTTAATTTAGAATTTTCTCCAAGCATTTTCTTAACAAATACTTCTAAGGTCCCTTTTAAATCTGCAAGGCTTATATTTTTATCTATTAAAAGTCCTTCAACTTGACCAAATTGATGTGAGTGTGTTGCATCATCATCTCTTCTATATGTTTTACCTGGACAAATTACTCTAATTGGGCTCTTTTCTTCGTTATCCATCATTACTCTTGCTTGAACAGCTGATGTTTGAGTTCTAAGTAAATGCTCTGGATCAACATAGAAACTATCTTGCATATCTCTTGCAGGGTGTCCTTTTGGAAGATTTAATCTTTCAAAACAATATTCATCTGTTTCAAGTTCTGGTCCATTTACTACATCATATCCCATTGATACAAATATATCTTCTATTTCTTCTATTACTCTGTTTATTGGATGTTTACTTCCTCTCTTTATTCTTGTACTTGGAAGAGTAATATCAATTTTTTCTTTTTCTAATTTTTCATTTAAAGCTTGTTCTTTTAAAGTTTCTTCAGCCTCTTTAATATTATTTTCTAAAGAATCTCTTACTTCATTAACTAATGCACCAATAACTGGTCTTTCCTCTGGGGTTAAATCTTTCATACCTTTTAAAAGTCCTGTTAATTCTCCCTTTTTTCCTAAGTATTTAACTCTTACATCATTTAATTCTTGAAGAGTTTTGCAGTTTTGAATTTCTGCAAATGCACTTTCTTTAATTTTAGCAATTTGCTCTTTCATCTAATCATCCTTTCTTAACTAAAAAGCTCGCCCCTTACATAGGGCGAGCTTTTTTCTCACGGTACCACCTAAATTTATTAATTAAAATAATTAACCTCTTTTTTGCTATAACGTCGCAGACGCTCGTGCCTACTGTTATTTCAGCATAAGACCTAAAAAGTGAAATTTCAGACAAACTAGTATTAAATAGGTTTCCAGCCTATGACCTATTCTCTCTTAAATACACATTTTGCTTATCTTACTTTGCTTTTTCAAACGGTTTTATTTTCAAAATCTGTTTAATATGTTATCATATTTTTTAAATTTATACAATAGTTTTGATTAGATATTTTTTTAAAATGATTAAAATTCATTACTATTTTAAGTTAATTATACTCACAAAAATTATAT
>CANRGU010000068.1 GCA_947630255.1 uncultured Clostridia bacterium
TCTTCAAATGATAATTCACTATCATTTGGAGACTTCTTTTCTACAAACCAATCCGGATATAATTTTTTAAATTTCATTAATAAAGAATATGCAATTGTTCTATTAGAACATACTATCATTGCTTTTTGAACTCTATCGGGATCCTTTTCGCAAGACGAAATATAATGATCATGAATATCTACTGCTAATCTTTCTAGTCTAGAAGGTTCTCCTAAAATCACATCCATAGAACTCATAGCTCTTTTACTTTTTTCTATTTCTTCTTTTGTTGCACCATCTTCAGCACATAATTTATAATAATTTTCTATTGCTTCTATTTTCTTTTTGTCTAGCAAAACCTTTGCAATACGAGGATGATATTTAATAGGTACTGTTAAACCATCTGCTACAGATTGATCCATAGTATAACGATCAATTTCATCTCCAAAAGTCTGATATGTCTCTGCTATTGGAGTTCCTGTAAAGCCAACAAAAGTTGCATTTGGAAAAGCTTCTCTTAATACTTTAGCATAAGGTTTTGAAATCATAGCCTTCATATTTTCATCCATATCTTTGCTAAATTGAATTTTTCTTGAATGATCTAATTGAGTTCTATGTGCTTCATCAGAAAAACAAATAATGTTATTTCTATCATTTATTAAGCCAATTAAATCATCTTTTCTATCACAAAATTTTTGAATAGTGCAAATATAGAATCCTCCACTTTTTCTTGTACCTAATTCAAGCCTTAATTGTGCTCTATCTTTAACAATATTTACTTCACCTACGTTTAAAAATTCTTTACTTTTTGTGAATAATTTTGCTCCTTGTTTTTGAAGTTCATTTCTATCAACAATCATAACTATTGTTGGAGAACCCATTTCTGAGATATCATTACATCTTAACGATAATTGTCTAGCTAAAAACGCCATTGTATATGTTTTTCCACAACCAGTTGCTCCAAAATAAGTACCTCCTTTTCCAGTACCTTCTTTAACTGATTTAACAATACTTTCTTTAAGTAATCTTGTTGCAAAGAATTGAGGATATCGACAAACAATTTCAACTTCATCTTTATCATATTCAGAATCCTGAAAGTATATATAATCTCTAAAAATTTCAAGAAATCTACTAGGATTATAGACTCCTTTAACCATGGTCATGGTTTCTTCAAATGGTAGTGTAGAAACTTTATCTTCAGAGTTTACCCTTCTCCAAGCATAAAAATGTTCATATGGAGCTTTTACAGTTCCTAATCTAGTTTTTACCCCATCAGAAATACAAGCTAAAGGGCAATAATGTAATAAATGTGGTAAATCTCTCCAATATCTTATATTAATCTGTTCCCATGCATTATAAATTGTTGCATTAAAATCAGAAGGATTTTTTAACTCCATAATACATACTGGCAATCCATTTATATATAATAAAATATCTGGTCTTCTATTTTCCACCTTACCGTTATTTGTATAATCAATAGAAAGCTGATTAACAACTTTAAAAATATTATTACTTTTATCTTCAAAATCAATTAAATTTAATGTTTTATATGTACCATTATCAAGAGCAAAAGTAAAACCATCAACTATCCATTTATAAACTTTATGAAGTGTAGCAAAATCACTTTCAGTACCAACTAATTTTATAACATCTACTAACCTATCTATTTCTTCAGATGAAAATTCAGGATTATTTTTTGCTATATATTCTTTTAAATCACTAATAAGTAAAACATCACGTTTTGTTACTCTTGAAAAATTTGTACCAGAGAGATATGTCCACCCCTCTTTTTCTAAAAATGATATAAGGGCATTTTCATAATCCGATTCACAAAAACGACCACTATATTCTTTAAGATTATTCATGATTTTCTCCTTCCTTTAATGATCCTATTATTAAAATTGGACACAAATTCATTATTACTTGTTTTAATTCTTCATTTATTTCTTTACGCTGTTTATATAACATAAATATATTTGCTAAATCTTGTTGTATTTCGACTGGTGGAATTGGAATTTTAACATTAATTAAATCATCCCATGTAAATGTTTCTCTAGCACTGCCCCAAGAATGATATCGTGCATATCTATCAAATTCATTTCTATTAAAAAATAAACATAGATAATGAGGTAATAATTTATTTTGATTAGTTTCAAAAACCTCATCAACAGAAGATACAACAATATCATAATCATAATCGTTTATTGCATAAGCAAAAACCTTTTCATTATGTGTTGTTTGGACGAATGCTATTTGATTTTTTTGAACAATTTTATAATTACTTAATTCATTTCTATTAACTTTAGCTGTTGGTTCATTAAATGTCTTATATACACTTACATTTTTAACAACAGATATTTTATTATCTGTATTTTTATTATCTAATCGATTAATGTATTCTCCAATTTCCTCACAATTATATTTTTTTCTTAAATTTTCTATTGTTGAATCGCAAGTTAATTTTAAATCATCTAATCCGTTTTCATAAGACTTTTGATTATCCAGCATTCCCGTATATATATCAACATATTTTTGTTGAATAGTAATTGAAGGAAATGTTATATCCATATCACAAAATTCATTCCATAAAAATACTTCCGTTGAGCTACCCCAAGAATTAAAAACGGCTTTTCTATCCCATTCATCTCTTTTTAGCCACATCCACAAGTAATATGGTAATATTTCTTTTAACTTTTCCTTTTTTATTCTAAATGCAATATTATTCCAACTTATTAAAAATCTTCTGTTTTCATCATTAAATCCAAATCCAATTTTTTTCCCATGTGTTCTTGGATTATAAATAAAATCATTTTTTGAAACAATTATAAATTTAGGTAATTCCTTCGGATTTATATCAGCTTTTGTTGGAATTATTTCTTTAGTAAGGGTCATTCCCATTACATCGTCTAATCCTAGTTCTAAATTAGAATTGATTTCAGTTACTAATTCTACTAAATCTCCTAATTTACATTTACTCAATCCCATATCCAATACCTTTAAAAGCGTCAGATAATAATTTTTGTGACTCTTTTTCTTTCTCTAATATATTTTTCATTTCGCTTTGAATGCGTTTCATTTCATTATCATAATCTATCTCTAGATCATGATCTATAAAATCAATATATTTACTAGGTATCAAAGTATAGTCTTTGTTTTCAATCGTTAATATTCCCTTTGGAATATCAATAATTGAATCTTCACTTGCATTAATGTATTTATTTTCTGTAATAACCGATTTATAAAATTCTGGTTCTTCATAACATTTTCCATCGATTCCTTCAGATTGCCATTTTTGATATATTTCTACTACTTTATTAATTTGTTTTTCATCTAAAAATGTCTTTTTATAATGTTCGTTTTTTACAGTATTTTTATTCCAGCTTCTTAAATCCATAAATAGCACTTCATGTTCTCTATTACGAAGCTTTCTTCCGTGATAATTACCACCTTTTTTATTTTGATTCAATATCCATAAAGTAACACTTATTGGTGTTGTAATAAATAACTCTCTTGGTAAAACAATTATCGCCTCTATTTTATCGTTTTGTATTAATTTTTTTCTAATTATATAAGCTGTCCCATCGGTATCCGATAAGGCACCATTAGCTAATAAAAATCCTGCAACCCCCTCATTTGGTTTTAAATGAGATAGCATATGTAGAATCCACGCATAATTTGCATTACTTTCTGGTGGAATTGCATAATCTGTCCACCTTGAGTCGTTTTCTAAATTCGAATTATACCAACCTTTTAAATTAAAAGGTGGATTTGCCATAATATAATTAAAATACATTCCTTTATGTAAATCATTTGTAAATGTAGAATCACTCATTGAACCTAAATTATTACTAATTCCTCGTAAAGCAAGATTCATTTTTGCTAATCTGTGCGTAGCAGGTTCTTTTTCTTGTCCATAAACATTTATTTTACTTATATCCCCTTGTTTTGATTTGACTAATTCTGTAGATTGTATAAACATTCCTCCAGAGCCACAACATGGGTCATAAAGTGTGCCATCATATGGTTCTATTATTGAAGCAATTAATTGAACTACATCATGTGGTGTATAAAATTCTCCTTCTTCTTTTGTTGCATTAACTGCAAATTCTTTCAAAAAATATTCATATACTCTTCCAATTAAGTCTTTTTCTTCACCAAAAGTTTTATGTGATATTTTATTAACCTCATCTACAATTTTTTTTATATCATTTGGTGCTAAATTTCTTTGTGTAAAAGTACCTTCTATAAAACATCCTCTTAATTGTTCATGATTTTCACTTATAACTTTTAACGCATTATCCAGTATTACATTTAATTTTGTAGCAGGTGTATTAATTATTGTTGACCATCTAGCTTCTACTGGTAAATAATATGTCCCATCTGTAAAAGTTGCATCATCAAAAAATGCTTTTCTAATATTTTCATCGTCAGGATCAAGACCTTGTTCTATTAATTGTTCTCTTAATTTTTCTATACCATCTTCATACTTTTCTCCAATAAATCGTAAAAATACAAGCGTTAACATCATATCTCTTTTCTCAAAAAATGATCCAGAATTTCTTGCTGCTCTTAAATAATCTCTACAATTAAATAATATTTTATCTAAATTAATTTTTTCATCTTTTTTAGCCATTTAACTTTCTCCTATAAACTTCCTATTAGCGTTAACCTTAATAGTTCTAATTTTACTTGAATTTTATTTATTTCGTTCTGTTGTAATTCTATATCTTTTATAATTTCTTAAATATGTTATATCAAAAAATATATCACAAAAAGACATTTTTCTCAATTTTTATATGTAATTATATTAAATCAGCCATATTTTTTAGTTCTTTTTTTAATTTTAATAGTCTTTTAGTTGTTGATTCTATAATTTCAAGTTTTACTTCAATTTTATCTACAATTTTTCTTTGTTCCTCCTTTGAAGGACAAGGAACAAGCATTTTTTGTAATTCTCCAACATTTATTGAAGGAATTGTTACACCACTTTTAATATTATTTAAAGAAATATTACCTTTTTCACTATCTAAAAATGTCTTTAAATATAATGGATATAGTCTGTTTTGATCTGCTCTAATAATATTGATACTTCCATTTGCGATTATTCTTTCATCATATCCTATATGTATTAAGCATTTCTTTATTTTATCGCCTCTTGCTGAAATAACAACATCTCCGTCTCTTAATAAATATCTATCTAAATTTCTTTCTCCTGAGTTAATCATTTTTAATTCAGAACAAATTTCTCCTTCATCATTTATATTATTTATTTCAAGTATTTTATAATTCATTTCTTCTTCATTTTCCACTAGCATTTTATTTATTTCAGCTGAAGTAATTTGATAACCTCTAAATATATCCCAAGATACTTTGCCCAATTCTATTCCATTTTCAATTTCAACATTTCCTGTATAAATATTATAGTTTAAAGAATAATTATTATCTCTAACCTTCTTTACATCTACCTCAACACTTTCGTTTTCAATAACTTTTTTAGCTTTTTCTAAATCAATAATGTTCATCTTACCTTGCATAAAAAAGCATTCTTTTAAATTTATAAATTTAATATTTTTGCTTTTTCTTGATTTATTTAAAACAACTAATGAAATTTCGGTATTTGTATAAGGTACTATTTTATTTGGTAGGTCAATAATAGATTCTATATATCCTTTTTCAATTAACTTTTTTCTTATCTCTCTATCTAATGTATTAAATAAACTTCCTTTAACCGTTGTAATTACAGCTCTACCATTTTCTTTTAATAAATTAAGTATTTTAATAACAGTTATCCAAGTCATTGAAATTCTACTAGATAATTCAATATTTAAGTTGCTACATTCTTTTTCTAATATGTTTTGTATATCTTTATCGTATCTGCTGATAAAAGGAATATCAGCAAAAATATATTGATATTTTTTTTCAATATCTTCAACTAAAATATCTTTTGTAAAATAAGAAACATTATTATTGTTCATAGCATACATTTTTAATTTTGCTACTTCGACTGAACTATTATTTATTTCAAATCCATCTATTTTTATGTTCTTATGATTTTTAGTTAAAATTTCATCTATTTTACCAATTCCTGAATAAAGATCTAAAATATCAGATTCATCTTTTATTTTTAATAAATAATCCATTATTTCAGCTACATTTTCAGGAGTTCGTACATCAAGAACAGATCTAATCTCTGGCTTATTTATAATTGCATTGACTAAGTCTTTTTCTTCGTTTTCTAATAATTTATTGATAGTTGTTATAGCTCTACTTTCCAAATGTTTGATACAAATTTTCATTTCGTTATCAATTAAATCATCTAAATCTTTTAATGATTCTATTTTATTCTTTGAATTTCTTTTTAAAATTAAAACTGCTCCTAATATCATTATTTGAGTATATTCATCTGTTATTCCTTTGCTAAATAATACTGTTTCTATTTCTAGCATAATTTTCATTCCTCTTTCTTGGTTTGTTTTAACCAATATCATATGAATATAATACCGCACATCTTGGTTCTTGTCAACCAATTTTCTTAATATTACTGGAAATACCTATTTTATTACTATGTTTCTTGCAGGGATTAGCTGAAAACACATTTGCTACAATATTTAATATATGTACTATTGCGATTCTTTCATTTTTCATGGGTATTATGAGAAAGAAAACGGTATATAATACAGAACTTTTTAGAAAAATAAAAGGATTTAAAAAATTTATAAATAAAGCAAAT
>CANRGU010000069.1 GCA_947630255.1 uncultured Clostridia bacterium
AAATAAATTTTGAAAATATTTTTATATTATATATAATGTTACAACCAATAATTGATATGATAACCTCTTTATGTGTAAGAAATGTATCAAGCCAATTAAGTATTGGTATATTTGCAAGAGCTATTTTTATAATCTATATAGTAATTTACACAATAATAAAAGTGGATAAAAAAAGTAAATGGCAGCTTATAATATATTATTTATGCACTGCCGCATATTTTGCTATATTCTTAATAAACAGCTATACAAAATATGGATTTTCTATGATATTTGTACAAATAAAGGGACTTATAAAAACATTTTACCTACCAATAATATTAGTGACATTATTGATATTATTTAAACAAGATAAATATTCAACTAAAAGAAAATATTTAAATATAGCATTATTTATTTATGTTTTAACTATAGTTATTTGTAATATATTTTCTGTTGGGTATCCAACATATCCTTTGAAAGAAAATGTCGGAACAATAGGATTATTTTATGCAGGAAATGAAATAGGCGCAATTATTGCTATGCTCTCTCCAATATGTTTTGCAACATTTATTTCACAAAAATTTAGCTTTATACATGCTATCTTATGTGCTCTTACTATATATTCAATGTTAGAAATAGGAACTAAAGTAGCATGCATATCAGCAATAATCTTAATATTTATGTCATTAATACTTGTATTTATAAAATTTATTACTGATAAAAATTTTAGTAAACAATTTGCTACAATAGCATTAATAACTTTGCTAACAATTTTATTTATAGGAAATACATCCGCCGGAAAAAATTTAGGAATAGACCCTATTTTTTCTGCCAAGAAAAATATTTCTAATACTGTCAAAAAAAATAAACCTAAGAAAAAAGAAAAAACACCTAGTTCTTTATTAAGTGGAAGAAATAAGTTCTTTAAAGATAATATTGATGATTATTCTCAAAGTTCTTTAATGGATAAAGCCTTTGGAATGGGATATATTTCTTTAGAAAATGATGAAGTACAAGAACGTAAATTAGTAGAAATAGACTATTTTGACGTATTTTTCTGTCAAGGAATTGTAGGTACAATTATTTATATAATTCCACTTGCTACAATTGCTTTTATTTCACTAAAAAGATTTTTTGCAAAATTTATTATTAATATAAAAAATCATTTATTAACACTTACAATTTATTCTGTATTAATAGGATTGGGAATTGCTTTAATGGCAGGTCATGTATTTACAGCCCCTGCAGTAAGTACCGTTTTGGTATTAATAATATTAGAATTAATTGCAATATTATATGAAAAGGATACAAAAAATGAGTAAAAAAATAGTTATTTTATCCTTACATTTAGGAGTTGGAGGAGCTGAAAAAGTTATATGTAATTTAGCAAATTTATTATCTGATAATAATGATGTTAAAATAATATCAACATATAAATTAGCTGAAAATCCAGCCTTTAATGTAAATAATAAAGTTAAAATAGAATATTTAATAGATAATTTAATTCCTAATAAAAACGAATTAAAAAATGCTATAAAGCATTTTAATATAATTTTATCATTAAAAGAATTATATAAAAGTTTTAAAATTTTATATTTAAGAAAATATTTAATGATAAATGCTATAAAATCCTTGGATTGTGATATAGTCATTTCAACCAGAATATTCCATAATAAATTGCTTGGAAAATATGGAAATAAAAATATTATAAAAATAGCACAAGAACACAATCATCATAATAATAATCAAAAATATATTAAAAAAGTTATTAATTCTTTAAAAAATTTTGATTATTTTATGCCAGTTTCAAAAGAGCTTGCAGATTTTTATAAAAATAAAATACAAAATACTGAAGTAGTGTATATACCTAATTTTATAGAAAAAACTTCTAACAAAATTAGTTCTTTAGAAAATAAACAATTAATATCTGTTGGAAGATTAGAAAAAGTAAAAGGTTTTGATGATTTAATAGATATATTTAATATTTTTTATCAAACGCATAAAGATTGGGTTTTACATATTGTAGGAGATGGTTCTGAGAAGCAATCTTTGCAAAATAAAATAGATAATTTAAATTTAAATAATAATATATTTCTTTGTGGTAATAAATTATTAAATGAATTAGAAAATGAATATTTAAATTCATCTATGTACTTAATGACATCCCATTCAGAGTCTTTTGGAATAGTATTAGTTGAAGCTGCAAGCTTTCGGTTTACCGTTAATTGCATTTGATAGCGCGCAAGGTGCAAAAGAAATTATACAAAATAATGAAAATGGATTTTTAATAGAAAATAGAAGTAAAGAAGATTTTGTAAAAAAAATTAATTATATTATAGAAAATTCTGATACGAAAAAATTATTTTCAAATAATTCCATTTCTATTTCAAGTAAATATTTAAAAGAAAATATTTCTAAAGAATGGAATAATTTTATAAATAACATGAAAAATAAAAATGTATAAATATGTAAAAAAATATAACTATTAATTAAAGGAGTTCTTAAATATAATGCACGATTATTTTAAAAAAATATATAAAGATACACAAGATAATTTCTATAATTTAATAAAAGAAAATATTATAAAAGAAAATAAAATGTTTATTGTAACAGCAAACCCTGAAACTCTAATGATAGCTGAAACCAATATAGATTTTAAAAATGCCTTATTAGATGATAAAACAACTATAATAGCCGATGGAATTGGTATTATTAAGGGTTCTAAAATGTTAAAATATAATGCAAAAGAAACAATTCCTGGTGTTGAATTATGTTCTCAATTATTTGAGTACTGCAATGAACTTAAAAAAACTATCTTTTTATTTGGTGCAAAAGAAGATGTTTTAACCAAGTTAGTTAAAGTTATAAATACTGATTATCCTGATGCTATAATATGTGGATACGAAAATGGCTATGTGGAAAATAAATCTGATGTTTTTAATAAAATAGCAGAGCTTAATCCAGATGTAGTATTAGTAGCTTTAGGAATTCCAAACCAAGAATTGCTTATATATAATAACTTAGACAAGTTTAAAAAGGGAATTTTTGTTGGTGTTGGTGGAAGCTTTGATGTTTTAAGTGGCGTAAAAAAAAGAGCACCAAAAGCATTTAGAAATCTCCATTTAGAATGGCTTTATAGGTTATTAAAAGAACCTAAAAGATGCAAAAGATTTTTTAATAATAATGTAAAGTATATATTTAAATTACATTCTTGTAAAAATAGGAGGGAAAATTGAAGGTATTAATAATAATTCCAGCTTATAACGAAGAAAAAAATATTAAAAACGTAGTCTCTAAAATTATAAATTTAAATAATCCTGATATAAATTATATTGTTATTAATGATGGTTCTACTGATAAAACTTTGCAAGTTCTTATTGATAATAATTATAATTTTATAAATTTACCAACTAATTTAGGAATTGGCGGAGCTGTACAAACAGGCTATAAATATGCCTTATATAACAACTATGATATAGCTATTCAATTTGATGGAGATGGACAGCATAATGCAGAATATATAGATAATTTAATTAAAGAAGTGGAAAATGGTAATGATTTAGTAATTGGTTCTAGGTTTATAGTCAAGTCCAACGGGTTTAAATCTACAAAATTTAGAAGGTTTGGAAGTAAGATTTTATCTAACCTTATCAAGTTATGTACAAGCAAAAAAATAACTGACCCAACAAGTGGATTTAGAGCATGTAATAAAAGAGTAATAAGTTTATTTAGCGATGATTATCCAAGTGACTATCCAGAACCTGACACTATTGTAAAAATTATAAAAAAGAATTTAAAAGTTACAGAAATTCCTGTTATTATGAATGAAAGAAAAGAAGGAAAATCTTCTATAAATATTATAAAATCTATGTATTACATGATAAAGGTTTGTTTATCTATTATAATAGCAAGTATATCAACTAAGGGGGAAAAATAAATGTCTATAAATTTAAAAATATTTTTATTGATAGTTGTAATATCTTTTATTTTACTAATTTTACATACTATTAAGAAAAAAAGATTATTATTAAAATATGCTCTGCTTTGGTTTGCTTCTTCTCTGCTTATGATAATTAGTATATTATTCCCTCAATTTTTAAGTTTATTGTGTAAAGTACTAGGCATAGAATTAGTTTCAAATTTAGTATTTTTGATAAGTATTTTTATACTATTAGTATTAACATTTGTTTTAACTATAATAGTTTCTGAACAGAAGAAAAAAATAATTTTATTAATTGAAGAAACTGCTATAATAAAAAAAGAATTAAAGGAGATAAAAGATGATAAAAAATCTAATTAATAAATTTGGTACTTTTTTTAAGAAAAATTATAAATCTATGATATGTTTTATTAAAGAAAATAAACTTATATCTGTTATTTTATTAATATCTTTAATCTTACATATTGCTGTAACAATAACATTAGGCATAGACTATGGACTAAATAGTGATGATGCAAGTTATATAGCAAGTGGAATTTATTTTAAAAATCATTTTACTATTATAATGCATGGTAGTAAATCAGCCCAAATAATGCCAGGTATGACCTATCTAATTGCTTTAGTTTCATACTTTGCTGGTGAAGGTATAGGATTAATGATATGTCTTAAAATATTATGGATGATAATGGGCGTTCTTTCAGTATTAGGAGTTTATAAAATTGTGAGATTATTTAGTAATAAAGTAATTTCATCAATTTCTGCCTGCTTTTTGCTTGTAATTGACTTTATTTGGATGGATAATACAATTCTAACAGAAACACCATTTATGTTTGGATTTATATTTTTAATATATGCTTCATTAATGCTAGCTAAAACTAAAAAAACAAAATATTTTTATCAGATAGTAGCCTTTTATATGTTTTGTATACTACTAAAAGCTAACATTGCACCATATCCAGTTTTTCTAATTATATATTTATTATTTAACAAATATGATTTAAAACTTTTAGGAAAACAACTTTTAATTAGTGCAGCAATTTTAGCCGTATTTTTTGTTCCTTGGATAATAAGGAATTACATAGTTTTTAACAGATTTATACCATTAACTTATGGTGGCGGAAATCCCCTACTTCTTGGAACATATCAAGGTTATAATTATCCTCCAGATAATAAAACTGCTTATGATGAATATGTAGAACAAAACGCCTCAGAAGAAATGAAACAATATTTAGATGGTACAAATACTGAAAAGCCATATATGAAAAAATATTATCAATTAGAAAAAGATGGCATTATTGCGAAATACCGCATGAAGCAATGGTGGAACACAGACAAAGTTTCAATGCTTGTTTCATATCTATTTTATAAGCCAATTGTAAATATATGTAATGCTTTTTACTGGGAAGAAATATGGCATATTCCACGTGTTTTATTATTTGGAATAAGAGCCATTGATATAGTTTTAACAGTAATATGTGGTATATTTATATTGTTTAATAGAAAATATACTAAAGAACTTCTATTTTTATCATTTAACTATATTTTTCAAATTTTAGTATATAGTTATACTTTCGCTTTCTCTAGGTATGGACAAACTTTATTATTTATTCGCTTTATAATTATTGGTATGGGATTGCAAATAATATATGATGCTATTAAAAACAAAATAAACAATAATAAAAGTAGAAAAAATTTAAATGTAAAGGAAATTGAACAATGATTAAAGTAATGACAATTTTTGGTACAAGACCAGAAGCCATAAAAATGGCTCCATTAGTAAAAGAATTAAAATCAAGAAAAGAAATTGAGTGTATTGTATGCGTTACTGCACAACATAGACAAATGCTTGATCAAGTATTGAATGTTTTTAATATAATACCTGATTATGATTTAGATATTATGGAGCAAGGACAGACTCTTAGTGATATAACCAGTAAAGCTTTAAAAGGCTTAGAAAAAATAATAAGCAATGAAAAACCTGATATTGTTCTTGTTCATGGAGATACAACTACTACATTTGCAGGAGCACTTGCTGCATATTATTGTCAAACAGATATTGGCCATGTCGAAGCAGGTCTTCGCACTTGGAATAAGTATTCTCCATATCCAGAAGAAATGAATAGACAAATGGTTGGAGTATTAGCAGACATGCACTTTGCTCCAACAGAAAAAAGCAAACAGAGTCTGCTAAAAGAAGGAAAAAAAGAAGAAAATATATATGTTACAGGAAACACTGCTATAGATGCTTTAAGCACAACAATTAATCCAAATTATCAAAATGAATTGCTAAGCTGGGTTGGAAGCAGCAAATTAATACTTGTTACTGCTCATAGAAGAGAAAATTTAGGTACACCAATGCGTGGAATGTTTAAAGCAATAAAAAGAATTGTTGATGAATTTTCTGATGTTAAAGTTATATATCCTGTGCATTTAAACCCAAAAGTTAAAGAACTTGCAGACGAAATATTAGGAAGCGATGAAAAAATAAAGTTAATCGCTCCATTAGAGGTAATCGATTTTCATAATTTTATAAATAAATCATACATAATTCTAACAGATAGTGGTGGTATACAAGAAGAAGCCCCTGCGCTTGGAAAACCAGTACTAGTTTTAAGAGACACAACTGAAAGGCCTGAAGGAATAGAAGCAGGCACATTAAAGCTTGCAGGTACTGATGAGGAAACAATATATAAATTAACAAAAGAATTATTAACAAATAAATCTGAATATGAAAAAATGAGTAAAGC
>CANRGU010000070.1 GCA_947630255.1 uncultured Clostridia bacterium
ACTAACATTGTATCATAATGTAATAATGTGTGTCTTTTTATTTCTTAAAACCGGTCACTTAATTTTACCATTTATAAACTTTTTACGCAATAAAAAAAATCCAGAATTTATAAAATAGATTCTGGATTTTTTTCACCAAGTAGTACTCTTTGAAGTGTATTCAGGAGTAATCTCAAATGATTTGCTTTCATCGTTTTTTAATACCCCAACAAGACAAGGTTTAAAAAGATAAGTATTCCCGTCACCAGGTTTGTATTTCGATAAACTTATTAAGTATATACTATTCGACTCTAATCCGGTCATATAAAACAAATCCATTATTTGCAACAAAACTCGTGCCAGCATATTCATCAATTATAACAAGATTCTCTAAAATATCTGCTGCCTTATCTGCCACTTCCTCAGTAGGGTTAAGTGTAAATTTATCCCCCATAGCTTCTCCAAGAGCTCCTTCCCATTCTATTGTGTCGCCATTTATTGTTCCTACTTTGTATAAATTACATTCTACTTCACGTGGCGAAGGTATATCTTCTGATATTGTAATATTAATTTTCCCAGCATTGCCTTTATAAAATCTTCCTATTGCTTCTATGTCGTCCTCTTTCACTTCATTATCTGTTTTTTCATGTATATATTCATCTATTGAATTATATGTTTTTCCATCTATCTCTACTTTTCCATTTCCTATATTTTTTTCTTCTTCCATTGCTGCCTCTGTTTTTGCTTTTGCTTCTTGTGTTTTTGCAACTATTCCTCCGTTTAATGCTATACTTAGGGTTACTCCTACTAGTATTAACATTACTATTATTGTGATTATTAAGGCTACTAAAGTTATACCTCTATTTTTTAATTTTTCTTGATTCATGTGTTTATCATTCTCCTTCTTTTGTTTTTTCTTTTTTTGGGACGGACTAATTTTAGTCTCTATTATTTTCCCAATTTTTATTGTTTTTATGTTTATTTTAATTTACATGTTTATAATATATTATCTTTTTTTCATTGTCAATATTCTTTCTGAATATTTTTATCTTCTTTTTCGCCTTTAATTTGCATAAATTTGAATTTTAACATATATTATGCTATAATTATCCACAGATATTTTTCATTTAGCGATAAAAATATCAAATAAAATCGGAAGGTGAAAGTAACATGCAACACGAAAATGAACTCTTTGCCAATATGCTCAATCGGATTTATGTCAGAGAATCTACTCGCAATTATACTAGAATACTAAAGTTTGACCATGGTACAGCACAAGCCTTTTCACTAATTAAAAAGTCCTTCATCAAAATAGCTCAAGACTATGGCGAATACCCAAAAACAGTAGTGGCATTTTTTACTATTGCTGATGATCACACATTTTTTTCATGTAATGGCGAAAATGTACAAGAAGTTAATTTTTCAAAAAATGACTTGCTTGGTTGTGTTGAATTAGCAAGGCGTAATGGTTTAAGAACTAATCTAATAGATGATGGCAAAAGAATTCAATTTACTTTTGCTTTTACCCCTTCAAATGCTTAAATCAGATATCGCTATAAATAGATCCATAATCGGATCTATTTTTTATGATAATTTTATTCTAAATATCAAAATAAAAGAGCGAAGAAGTCCTCGCTCTTTTTTATATGAATTCATACTTATATTAATGTATTAATTCTATTTTTTATTAACTAAATCTTTTAATGCTTTACCAGCTTTGAATACTGGAGCTTTTGATGCAGGTATTTTGATTTCTTCCTTAGTTTGTGGGTTTCTACCTTTTCTAGCTGCTCTTTTTCTAACTTCGAAAGATCCAAATCCAACTAATTGAACTTTATCTCCTTTTACTAAAGCATCTGTTACAGTATCAACTAATGCGTTTACTGCAGCTTCAGCACCTTTTTTTGTTTCTCCTGTTTTTGCAGCTATAGCTGCGATTAATTCAGCTTTGTTCATTAAAATTACCTCCTATAAGATTTGTTTTCTTTTTAGTAGAATAGTTCTACTACTTAAGAATATTCGTCAATTTTAGCTAAAATCCTTCTTTTTTTATTTTTATTTTTTTCCAAACGCGTTCATTCCCTAAGTTTTGCCAATTTTGTTCTTTAAAAGTATTGATTTTACTGTGTTTGCAGTCTTTTTTTATTTTATCTTCTTTTTACCTTTTTATACATCTTTTGTCCGTAAGGAAGCATAAAAATTTCGTCCTGAGATAATATTTTCAGCATAAAGATTGATATTATATATACTATTATTCCTACTAATAGTGAGACTATTAATAAAATATTATTCGATGCACTTGCCTCAAGCTTCATATATATAATATATGAACATACAACCATAAGAATAGATGCTAATGCAGGTTTTATCAAAAATTTGCTTATACTGAAAGATATATTTAAATTCTTATTTAAGGAGATAAAACATATTATAAATGATACAATATGTGATGCTATTGAAGATATAATTGCTCCTGATACTCCAATAATAGGAATTAATAATATGTTAAGTACTAATTTTATAATTGCTCCAACACCAAATGCAATAACTGGCACATTAACTTTACCTAATCCTTGAAGAGCTCCATTAATTGTTTGAGTTAAAACTACAAATATAATACTCCATGATGCAATTGCAAGCATTTCTGCTCCTGCCAAGGCGTTAGGAAATAACAACTTTAATATATTGCTAGAAAACACACTCATATATAATGTGCATGGCATACCTATTAATATAGTAAGTAATATAGAAAATTTTATTCTTTTTTTGGCTATATATATTTCTTTTTTTGCAATTGCTGCAGAAATAGTTGGTACCAATGCAGTTGCAAAAGCAATATTAAATGAAAAAGGAAGTGTTATTAATGTATCTACTTTGCCACTTAAAATTCCATATTGTAGAGTTGCTTGTTCTTCACCTATAATATTTTTTAACATTCTTACAACAGTAAAAGCATCTATTGTTTTTGTAATAGCAGAAAAAAGTGCACATAAAGCAATAGGTATAGATACTACAAGTATATTTTTTATAATTGTCATTACACTATCCCTCTTATATTTATTAGATAATAGTACTTCTTTCCATACCTCTTTTTTTCTTTTTATAAAGTATCTGTATAAATAAATTAGCGTGAATAATGTAGCAAGCGTTGTTGCAAGTGTTGCAGCACCTGCCATAAGTATTGTGTTATTAGAAGATATTGATGCTATTTGATTAACTAAAAGTATAGAAAATATTGTTTTGAATATTTGCTCTAAACTTTGAGAATTTGCAGTTACAGACAAATTTTCTTTTCCATTAAAATATCCTCTTAATACTGATGAAATTGATACTAAGAATACAGATGGAGAAAGGGCTAAAATTGTAATTTCTGCCTCTGGTATTTGTAAATAGTTATTTGCTATGTAATTTGCTCCAAAAAATAATATGCTGCTTCCTATAAAGCCTAGTAAACCAAACATAAAAAATGCTATTTTAAAAATTCTATATGCCCCTTTATTATCTCCTACTGCAATTTTACTAGATACTAATTTGGATATAGCATTTGGTACTCCTATTGATGATATTGTTAAAAATAAAGCATATATTTGAAATGCACCACCATAAATTGCATTTCCTCTATCTCCAAATCCTTCCTTATTTGTTAAATATAATTTATAAATTAATCCTACTATTTTTATAATTACCTGAGAAAACATAAGCACAATTACGCCTTCCATGAAGCTATTTTGTTTTTTATTTTTAATTGTTATACACCTCCTATACTAGTTCATATTCAATGTATATGAACTTTTTGATTAAAAAGACTTGTTTTTTTCGCATTTTTGTAAGATAATATATATGTATGAAAATATATCTTTGGGGGATTAAAAATTGAAATATGTAGATAAATTTTTGAAATTGTTAAAAACAGATAGAAATACGTTTTTTACTTATATACTAACATTATTAACAGCATATATAATAGTTGATAGAGTTGTAGAAATGTTAATATTAATTTTCACAGGCATGTCAGTTTCGTATTGGGATCCTATAAAATATACATTTGCGATGGCTTGTCCAATATTTGCATTTTTATTTTGTTATCAGTCTAAATTTTGTAAATCGGATGACAATAAAAAATCATTTTTCTGTACCTATTGTATATGTTTATATATAATTGGTATTTCAGCAGTTGTACAATGGGTAAATCATTTTGCTTGGATAGGAATTTTATCTCTTCCAAATTATGAATTTGTAATTACTGAATTTTCAAATTTAATTATAAATGCATTTACTGCAGTATCAATATATATACCTTTAGTTACTTTTTATAAATTATTGCTTTGGCTAAATAGAACTGTTAATGACCCAATATTCCCTAATAATTTTGTTGAATCTATACAAGATTTTCAAGGGTTAGATATATCTGCACCTGATGGAACAACAGGTCCATATAGTTTAGAAATTGAAATTTGTAAAGATAGAACAACAGGTAAACCAGTTAAATTACTAGAACAAAGAAGATTTCAACCAATGCTTGTAATAGGTCCTTCTGGAACTGGTAAAACTTCAATGGTAATGGAACCAATGATTGCAAGGGATTTAGAAAAGAAATATTTCTTTAGAGAAGTTTCTAAAGAAATGGGTTATACAGCATTAAAAACTAATATTGCCGTATTAAATAAGCCATATGATAACGATTACTTAAATAAAAATTTCAGTTTATCTATGCTTTCTCCTGTTGAAGGAAAAGAAAGAATATATAAAGCATATATGAATAAAATGATTTATGAAGTAAAACCAGATGGAGAAATTGTTTATAAAAATTTAGGATTAACAGTTGTAAGTCCCGATTCTGACCATACTGATAGAATTAAAGAAGTGGCAAAAAACTTTGATATACCAGTTATAGAAATAGATCCTACAAATCCTAATTCAATTGGATTAAATCCATTTATTATTGGTCTTCCACATCTATGTGGTTTAATAATTTCATTAGTTATTAGGAATTTATATAATCCTGCATCACATACTGCAGAAATGGCCTATGCAGAAGATATTTCTGTTCAAGCAATTCAAAATTTAGTTATGCTTTTAAAAGTAATGTATCCTAGATTGCACGATGGTTTAATGCCTAACCTAGAAGATTTATTAAAATGCTTTAACAACTTTGATTTAGTGCAAGAAATGTGTGAAGAATTAGAAAAGGATCCAGAACTTGCAAAAGAATATGAGCTTCAAATTGGATACTTCAAACAAAATTTCTATAAAGATTCTGTTGGTAGAAAAGACATGCAAAGATATGTACATTTTGCATCGTCTACACTGGATGTACTTTTAAGAAGTTCACAAGTAAGAAACATAATATGTAATAGATATAATAATATAGATTTTAACGATGTAATAAATAATGGAAAAATAGTTTTAATATCTACTAGACCTTATGAAATTGGTGGAACTGGTCATAAAGGATTCGGAAATTTCTTCTTATGCCTTATGATGTGTTCTGTTGAAAATAACCGTGATTTAGTAAGAAATAGACTTCCACATTTTATTTATGTAGATGAATTTGACCAATACGGTCCAGATTCATTTGCTGATATGTATTCAATATATAGAAAATTTAAAATTGGTACTATATTCTCTGCTCAAACATTAGCAGGTTTAGGAAATAATAAAAACTTATTACTTTCAAACTCACCTACTAAAATTACATTTGGTAATAGTACACCAGATGAAATGACGTGGTGGATGAATGAATTTGGTAAGAGAAAAGAATGGACTGTAGGTTATGAGTATACTAAGGCAGATGGCGAATATTCAGATAAATTAAGTGGTCCAAAATGGGGCTGGGAAGACCACATGAGACTTGGTAAAATACAAGGTCTTGGCTTCAAAGCAGTTATTTATAAGATTAAAAATAAAAAAGGTAAAAATGTTGTTAACTTTGGTAAAGTTGACTTCTTAGAGAGTAAATATAAGGCTATTCATAAACCTAAAAAATATAATTTTGTTAAATATATAACTGCAATTAATGAAGATGACGACGACGACAATAAATCTAAATGGAATCCTAAAAAAGTAAAATTTACTGCAAATGAACGCCGGAGATGTAGATCCTATACAAACAGATACAACTGATTCTTCTTATTTCTTCGACAATGAAGATGCAATTAGTTTTAATTTAAATAATAATGATAATAATAAATAAGAATATAAAGACAAAGGGAATTCTAAATTAGAATTCCCTTATTTGTAGCATCTTTTCCAATAATTATCAAATTTGCATTTTAAATTTTTCTAATAGTTTCTTTATTGACATATTTTTACATTTTTGTTATAATTTATATTATGTAACCATTATGTGGATTAAAATGCTTTGAATTCAAATAACATTTTAAGGAGTTTTAATATGTTAAAAATTATTATCTTTTGTATTGTTGCCTATTTATTAATAGCAATCATTATCCCAATCATTTTAGGAACAATTGAGATTGCCTTCGAGAATTTTAGGCGCCGGCGTTATATATTAAAATCCGCCAATAAGGCTATTGCAAAAGCTAAACTATGGAAAAGCGATGTTGAGTATTATTTAAAAATCATTAAAAACAGAGGTCCTTTAACTTTCCATTTTGAAAAATCTGATGAAATATACGATTATAAAAGGATGAGTGATCTTTTAAAAAAAAT
>CANRGU010000071.1 GCA_947630255.1 uncultured Clostridia bacterium
TCCAGTACTCCTCTATATGAGAATTATTGCTCAATTTAATATGAGAATTTTTGTTAATTTTTGCTTGACAATTTACATATTTTCATAATATTACAAAAATATTAAATTTACATGATATTTAGAAAAAATCTATTGCAATTATTACATATTATTATTATAATTAACTATATAATTTTAGAAAAATATGAGGTAACTACATGATTGAATTTAGAAATGTATATAAAAAATATTCAACAGGAACAGAAGCTGTAAACAATGCAAATTTTAAAATAGAAAAAGGCGAGTTTGCATTTTTAGTAGGAGCTTCGGGATCTGGAAAATCAACACTCATAAAGCTAATATTAAAAGAGGAAGAGCCTACTTCTGGAAATATAATTATAAATGGAAAAGATACTACTTTTTTAAAACCTAAACGAATACCATATTTAAGAAGAAGCATGGGAGTCGTTTTCCAAGATTTTAGGTTGCTTCCAGATAAAACAGTATATGAAAATGTAGCATTTGCAATGAATATAGTAAAAGCTACACCAAAGCATATAAGAAGACAAGTGCCAATGGTACTTTCACTTGTAGGATTAAGTGGTAAAGCAAAAGTTTATCCAGATGAATTATCAGGAGGAGAACAACAAAGAGTTGCACTTGCTAGAGCATTAGTTAATAATCCATCAATGATCATTGCAGATGAGCCAACAGGAAACTTAGACCCAGAAACTGCATGGGATATTATGAATTTACTAAATGAAATTAATTTGAGAGGTACTACAGTAGTTATTGCAACACACGCAAAAGATATAGTAGACAAAATGAAGAAAAGAGTTATCGAAATTGAAAAAGGCGTAATTGTAAGAGATGATAGAAAAGGTGGGTATAATAAGTGAAATATAATGTTATAGGATATTTTTTATCAGAAGGTTTTAGAAACGTTTTTAAAAATAAAAAATCTACATTTTCTTGCTTAGGAGTAATGTGTGCTACAATGCTTATATTTGGATTTTTCTTTACAATAGGTAGAAACATAAATAATATAATAAATAAATTAGAAGAACAACAAGGAATGCAAGTATTTATGTATCCAGAGGCAACTCAAGATCAGATAGATAAATTAAGAGACGATTTAAATAATATCGAAGGAATAAATACGATAGAATTTGTATCAAAAGAAGAGGGATACAACACTATTAAAAAGAGATTTGGAAAAAATGCAAAAGCTATAGAAGGATATGACTTAGATTTCTTTGAAGTTTCATATATTGTTACATTAACCGATTTATCTTTAAATAATCAAGTTTATGATGCAATAAGCAAATTAGAAAATGTAAAAGAAATACAAAACAAAAGTGATACTGTAGAAACATTATCTAATATAGGAAACACTGTACAAATTGTAACATTTGTTATGTTTGTAATATTAATTTTAATATCACTATTCATTATATCTAATACAATAAAACTTACAGTTCATGCAAGAAGAAAAGAAATATCTATAATGAAATATGTTGGTGCGACAAATGGATTTATAAGAGCCCCATTTATGATAGAAGGTATTATAATAGGATTATTTTCAGGAATATTATCAATTATAATTGTAGGTGGCGGTTATAATTATATTGCTACACAGCTTGCTCAGTCTGAAACATGGCAAAAGCTAGCTATAGATTTATTAAGCTTTGGAGATATGCTTTGGCAAATAATATTAGTATATATGTTATTAGGAGTTGGAATAGGTATTGTAGGTAGCTCAATTTCTATGAAAAAGTACCTTGATGTTTAAGTAGGTGACTATTGCAATGAATAAAAAAACATTATTAATAATTTTAACATTTATTATGATATCTATAATTTCATTTGCTGGTATAGCGTTTGCAGAAAATATAAATGACTTGCAAAATCATAAAAACGAAATACAAGAACAAATAAACGATGCAAATGAAGATATAGAAAATATACAAATTGAACTTACAGAAAACTTAGAACAATTAAATAATTTGAATTTAAAAATTAGTACATATGAAAATGAAATTTCCTCGTTAGAAAAAAATTTAAATAAAGTATCAGAAGAAATAGATGGAGTAACTTCGCAATTAAACATAATAGAAGAAAACTATAATGCTCAAAAAAGAACATTTGAAAATAGAGTTTTAGCCATATATGAAGCTGGAGACATTTACTATTTAGATGTATTATTAAAATCTAACAGTGTATCAGAGTTTATTTCTAATTATTACTTAATAAGTAAAATAGCACAATATGATAATGATATACTAGTAAATATAGAAAGACAAAAAGGACAAATTGAAAGCATAAAACAAGCATTATCAGAGAGAAAAGCAAATTTAGAAACACTAAAGAAAAATAAAGAAAAAACAGCAATATCGTTAGAAAATTCTAAAATAATTAGAAATAGTTATATTGCAAAACTTTCTGAGGATGAAAAAGCTACACAAGAAAAAATTGATAAGTATCAAACAGAATTAAATAGTTTAGAGGCACAAATAACATTATTGACATCGTTAAATCTCAGTGAAGATTTTGTAGGTGGAGAATTTATTTGGCCAGCTCCGGGATATTCAACAATAACATCTAGATATGGGATGAGATTTCATCCAATTTTAAAAGTTAACAGATTACATACAGGAACAGATATCGGAATGCCAACAGGAAGTTACATAATAGCATCAAATGATGGAGTGGTTATACAGTCAACATATTCAACATCTTATGGAAACATGATAGTGATTGACCATGGAGGTGGCATAACAACTCTATATGGACATGGATCAGAACGAATTGCAGAAGTTGGACAGACGGTTAAAAAAGGTGACTTAATAATGAAATCTGGATCAACTGGATGGTCTACTGGACCACATTTACATTTTGAGGTAAGAATTAATGGTACGGCAATAGATTCATTAGAATTTTTAGGTAATCAGTCTAATTACCTAGGTCAAAAAGATGAAACAAATGATAATGAACAGGCAAATGAACAGACAAGCGAAGAAATAAATTAAAAAACGGAGGAAAGAATATGAAAAAGAAAATAGTAGTCGCTTTATTATTGGTAATATTAATACTATCAACAAATGTAATGATAACACTTGCTGCAACAAAAACGGAAATACAAAATGAGCAACAACAGGTACAAGATAAAATTGATGAGGCAAAGGAAAAACAAGATGAAGTGGGAGAGCAAATAAAAGAAACAAATAAACAAATACAGTCATTAACAAATCAAATTGCACAATATCAAAATCAAATAGATGAATTAGATGATCAATTATCAGAATTAGAGGCTTCAATTTCAGAAGAACAAACAAAATTAGAAGAGGCAGAAAAGAAATATAATGAGCAAGAAAAAATGCTTCAAGCTAGAATTATAGCACAGTACGAAGCAGGGGAAACAACATATTTGGATGTAATACTAGGAGGAGAATCTTTATGGGATATGATATCTAGTTGGTATGTTGTTGGAGAAATAGCTGAAAAAGATAATGAGTTATTAGAGCAAATAGAAAAAAATAGAAACGAAATTCAAGAGGCTAAAAATGCATTAGAAGAAAATAAAACACAAGTAGAAACTTTAAAGAATAGCAAAGCAAAAACTCAAAAAGCATTAAAAGATTCACAATCACAAAAAGAACAACAGGTATCTGAATTAAATGAAGAAGATCAAAAGTTGCAAGAAGAAATAGACAAATTGAATGCAGAAAATAGAGAATTAGAAGAACAATTAAGAGCAATGGAACAACAATATAGTGGTCAGATACAAAATTTAGGCGGAGATGGAACATTTCAAAGACCTGTTACATCAGGAGTAATTACAGCAACAATGTATTATAGCAGTGGTTCATATCATGGAGCTATTGACTATGGAGTTCCAATTGGAACAACAGTATATGCCGCTGGAGATGGTGTAGTTCTTGCTACAGGCTGGAGAGCAGGAGGACTCGGACAATGCTGTATAATACAGCATGCAAATGGTTTACGTACATATTATGGACATGGATGTGGAACATTTTATGTTTCAGAAGGCGCAGTTGTAAAGAAAGGACAACCTATAATGCTTAGTGGAAATACTGGTAATTCAAGCGGACCACACTTACATTTTGAAGTAAGAGTTGCACCTTATTCTTGGGTTTATGGTGGAGGATCTGGAGATTGTAGACGTGATCCTAGAAATTATTTATAAATCATATGAAAAGTTTGGGGCGTATTATTAAAGTATGCCCCGCAAGTTTTGTAATTAAAAGATTTAAAATCTCATAAACTTTTTAATTCTTAATATAATATTTTGGGAGGCAATTTAATGAATTTTGAGAAAAAAAATAATATATATAAAATTTTTATGACAGTTATAATAACTGCAACTGTAACATTTATAGCATCATCAATTATCTTTTATAATTACTATTCAAATCGAACTTTTAATTTAGCAGACGAAATAGTAATGACATCTGAGGAAGGACATCTAGATGAAAAGATCCAAGTGTTAAAGGCACATTTAGATAAGTACTATCTAGGTGAAATTAATGAAAGTGATATGGAAGAATATGCTATTAAAGGATATATTGCTGGATTAGGAGATGAGTATACAGAATATTTAACTAAAGATGAATACGAAGAATTAATGGTAGATGTAAATGGAAACTATGTAGGAATAGGAATTTATATGACACAAGATAGAGAAGGAAATGTAGTAGTTTTATTACCTATTAAAGGTTCTCCAGCAGAAGAAGTAGGACTAAAAACAGGAGATATTATTACAAAGGTAAATGGAGAGGATGTTAAAGATTTAGACTTAAGTCTCGTAGCAAAGAAAGTAAAAGGAGAAGAAGGAAGCACTGTAGATTTAGAAATACAAAGAGATGATGAGGTGCTTAATAAAACAGTAGAAAGAAGAACAGTTAAAATTAACCAAGTAGAAGGAGAAGTTTTAGATAATAATATAGGATATATACAAATATTATCATTTGACAGTAATTCAGCTATCGAGTTTGAAAATAAATTAAATGAACTAATGAAACAAAATATAAAATCATTAATTGTTGACGTTAGAGATAATGGTGGAGGAATTGTATCAGAAGCAACAGATATTGCAGATTTGTTTTTATCAAAAGATAAGACAATAATGATAGAATTAGACAAGGATGAAAATAGAGAAATTACGAAGGCAAAAAAGGATGCTACAGTTAGCTCAGATATTAAAGTTGTAATTCTAGCAAATGAGAACTCTGCAAGTGCATCAGAAATTTTAATAGGCGCATTAAAAGATAATGGTGTAGCTGAAGTAATTGGAACAAAAACATATGGAAAAGGAGTTATGCAGGAAATTGTTCCGGTATCAACTGGTGGAGCATTAAAATTAACTATAAAAGAATTTAAAACTCCAAACGAAAATACAATTAATAAAAAAGGAATTAGCCCAGATATAGAAGTTCAAGAAGTAGAGGATAATGACACAGACGAACAATTACAAAGGGCAATTGATGAATTGAAAGATGAGTAAAGTTTAATATAAATAAAAAAATTTTAGGTAGTTAAATACCTAAAATTTTTTTTACTCTTGCTATATCTTTGCTTGTTGCAGCAGGGACGCCATCAAGTTCATAATTAAATCCAAGATTCTCCCATTTAAACTTTCCAAGCTCGTGATAAGGCATTAATTCTATTTTTTTTACATTACTTAAAGTATTTATAAATTTTTTTAAATTTAACAAATCCTCTTCGTCATCAGTAATACCATGTATAATAACTTGTCTAATCCAAACAGGTATATTATTATCACTTAAGTATCGCGCAAATTCTAATTCTTTTTTATTTGAAAAACCAACTAATTCTTTGCATTTTTCATCATTTATATGCTTTATGTCTAATAGAACTAAATCGGTAAGTTTAAGTAGTTCTTTTATGTCATCAGTTATACTAACCATACCAGATGTATCAATTGCTGTTGGAATTTTTCTATTTTTTAGTTCTTTGAAAAGATTTATTAAAAACTTAGCCTGAAGAAGTGGCTCACCACCAGTTACAGTAACTCCGCCACCAGAAGGAAGCATATAATTTTTATACCTTTCAATTTTATTTAATAAATCCTCCAAAGAAACTATTGTACCGCCATTTATATTCCATGTATCTCTGTTGTGGCAATATTTGCATTTTAAAAGGCAACCTTGCATGAATATAACAAATCTTATACCAGGACCATCTACTGTTCCAAAAGATTCTATAGAATGTATTTTAGCATATTTAGTTTGATCGTATTCTACCATGTTTTGTGCTCCTTAAAAATACTAAAATCTATCTTGTATTGTTCTATTAATTACATCCAATTGTTGTTCTCTTGTTAATTTCGTAAAATGAACAGCATATCCAGATACTCTTATAGTAAGCTGAGGATATTTTTCAGGATGTTCCATAGCATCTTCTAATAATGCTCTATCAAATACATTTACATTAATATGATGACCTGTATTTGCAAAATATCCATCAAGCATATTTACTAAATTAGAAATTCTTGTATTTTC
>CANRGU010000072.1 GCA_947630255.1 uncultured Clostridia bacterium
AAAAAATTAAAAAAACTATTGCATTTTGTATTTTACTTTTGCTATAATATTAAAAGTGTAAAATAAAAAAGAGGTAGAAAAATGAAAAACTATGTAAGAAAAGCCAATTTTATAGCATTTACAAATATTTTCTTAATAGGTGTTTCATTTTTATTTATATTTTAATAAGGAATTTTATTCCTTATTTTTTTATGCTTAATTTTGAAAATAAACGTCGTCTTGCTTCTTTTCAAAATTATAGAAAACAGTTCAAAAACATGAAAGGATGGTTGATAATGAAAGACTTTAACAAAAAAATAATACTTGAAGATGGAGAAGAATACCTAGGATATGGATTTGGTGCAGATTTAGAAGCAATTTGCGAAATAGTTTTTAACACATCTATGGTAGGGTATCAAGAAATAGTATCAGACCCATCATACACATATCAAATGGTAGTTATGACTTATCCATTAATTGGAAATTATGGAATTACAGATGATGACTATGAAACAAAACAGCCTACAATTGGTGGATTAATAGTAAGAGAATACAATGATTTACCAAGCAATTTTAGATACACAAAAACTTTATCGGAATACTTAGAGGAAAATAATATTCCAGGAATATATGGATTAGATACAAGAAAACTAACTAGAAGTATTAGAGATAAGGGAAGTAGAAAGGTAATTATAACAGACATAAATACTAGTAAAGAAGAAGCATTAAAGAAACTAAAAGAATATGACCTGCCAAAAGATGCAGTATCAAAGGTTAGTTGCAAGAAAAAATGGTATTCTAGAACTGCAAATGCAAGATTTAATATTGTTGCAGTGGATTGTGGAATAAAGTTAAATATAATAAGGAGCTTAAATAAAAGAGGATGCAACGTAACAGTAGTTCCATACAATACACCTTATGAAAAAATAGTAGATTTAAAACCAGATGGAATATTTTTATCAAACGGACCTGGAGATCCAGAAGATGTAACAGAAGTAATAGAATTAGTTAAAAAATTAAGAGGAAAATATCCAATATTTCGGAATATGTTTAGGGCATCAAATGATAAGCCTTGCATATGGCGCAAAAACATATAAATTAAAATTTGGACATAGAGGTGGAAATCATCCAGTATTAAATTTAAAAACTGATAAAATAGAAATAACTAGTCAAAATCACAGTTATGCAGTAGATGAAAAATCACTAAAAGGAACGGGCTTGCAAGTAACACATAAAAACATTTTAGACAACACAGTAGAAGGTGTAGAGTGCTTAAAAGATAAAATATTTAGTGTTCAATACCATCCTGAAAGTGCACCAGGACCACAAGACTCAAGTTATTTATTTGACCAGTTTATCGATATGATGGGAGGTAGTAAGTAATGCCAAAAAGAAAAGATATAAAAACAGTACTTGTAATAGGATCTGGCCCAATAGTAATAGGACAAGCAGCAGAATTTGATTATGCAGGAACACAAGCATGCCTAGCTCTAAAAGAAGAAGGATATAAAGTAATACTTGTAAACTCAAACCCTGCAACAATAATGACAGATGTAACTATTGCAGATAAAGTATATATGGAGCCATTAACATTAGAGTATGTTGCAAAGATAATAAGATATGAAAGACCAGACGCAATCCTTCCAGGAATAGGAGGACAAACTGGATTAAATATAGCAATGCAATTATATAAAAAAGGAGTTTTGCAAGAGTGCCAAGTAGAGCTACTTGGAACAGCAGCAGAAGCTATAGAACGTGCAGAAGATAGAGAAAAATTTAAAGAATTATGCGAAGAATTAGGAGAGCCAGTTCTTGAATCAATAATCGCACACTCAATAGAAGAAGGATTAGATGCAGCACATAGTATTGGATACCCAGTAGTATTAAGACCAGCTTTCACTCTTGGAGGAACAGGTGGAGGATTTGCAGATAATGATGAAGAGTTACAAGAAATCATAAAACATGCATTAAAACTTTCACCAGTAGGGCAAGTATTAGTAGAAAAAAGTATAAAAGGATACAAAGAGATAGAATACGAAGTAATGAGGGATAGTAACGATACAGCAATAACTGTATGTAACATGGAAAATTTAGATCCAGTTGGAATTCATACAGGAGATTCAATTGTAGTTGCACCAAGCCAAACTCTAACTAACAAGGAATATCATTTATTAAGAGATAGTGCATTGAAAATAATAAGAGCATTAAAAATTGAAGGAGGATGCAATGTTCAATTTGCATTAGACCCACACTCATTCAAATATTATTTAATAGAAGTAAACCCAAGAGTATCTCGTTCATCAGCTCTAGCATCAAAAGCAAGCGGCTATCCTATCGCAAGAGTTTCTGCAAAAATTGCAGTAGGAATGAGATTAGACGAAATACAGCTTGCAAATACACCAGCAAGCTTTGAACCAACACTTGATTATGTAGTAACTAAAATTGCAAGATTTCCATTTGATAAATTTGTACTTGCTTCAAATAAGCTAAGTACACAAATGAAAGCAACAGGAGAGGTAATGAGTGTTGGAAGAACGCTAGAAGAAAGTCTTTTAAAAGCAATTAGGTCATTAGAGATAGGCGTATGCCATATCTATATGAAAAAATTTGATAGTTTTGAAACAGAAGATTTAATGGAATATATAAAAGATGGAACAGATGATAGAATATATGCAATAGCAGAACTTATAAGAAGAAAAACAGACTTGGGATTAATATATAATACTACTAAAATAGATATGTTCTTTTTACAAAAAATTAAGAACATTGTAAAAATGGAATATAAAGTAAAAGAAAATATAGGCAATATAGATGTATTAAAAGAAGCTAAAAAGATGGGATTTAGCGACAAATACATTGCACATTTATGGGGAAAGAAAGAAGAAGATGTATATCTACTTAGAAAAAAAGAAAATATCTATCCAGTATATAAAATGATAGATACATGCGCAAGTGAGTTTGAAAGCTATGTACCATACTTCTATTCTACATATGAACAAGAAAACGAATCAATAGTTAGTAATAAAAAGAAAATTATAGTATTAGGAGCAGGACCAATAAGAATCGGACAAGGTGTAGAATTTGATTATTCAACAGTACATGCAGTAAAAACAATTAAAAATGCTGGATACGAAGCAATAATAATTAACAACAACCCAGAAACAGTATCTACCGATTATACAACAAGTGATAAATTATACTTTGAACCTTTAACAGTAGAAGACGTAATGAATATAATTGACTTAGAAAAACCAGAAGGTGTGGTTGCAGCACTTGGAGGGCAAACAGCAATAAACCTTGCAATGCCACTTGCAAAACTTGGAGTAAAAATAATAGGAACAGATGTAGACGCAATAGAAAGAGCCGAAAACAGAGATAGCTTTGAAAAAGTTATGGAAAAATTAAAACTATTACAACCAAAAGGACAAGCTGTAACAAATATAAATGACGGAATAAGAGTAGCAGAAGAAATAGGATATCCTGTACTTGTAAGACCAAGCTTTGTATTAGGTGGAAGAGCAATGCAAATAGTTTCAAATAGAAAGGCATTAGAAAAATACTTAAAATCAGCAGTTGAAATAAATGTAGACCAACCAGTTTTAGTAGATAAATATATAATAGGTAAAGAGTTAGAAGTAGATGCAGTATGTGACGGAAAAAATGTATTTGTACCAGGTATAATGGAACACGTTGAAAAAACAGGAATACACTCAGGAGATAGTATCAGTATTTATCCAACATTTAGCGTAAGCCAAAAAGCAAAACAAACAATATTAGATTACACAGTTAAACTAGGACTTGGTATCGGAATAGTAGGTTTATACAATATACAATTTATAGTAGATAAAGAAGAAAAAGTATATGTAATAGAAGTAAATCCAAGGTCATCAAGAACAGTACCATTTATATCAAAATCAACAGGATATTCACTTGCTGATATTGGAACACTTGTAATGCTTGGAAAAACATTAAAGGAACAAGGTATAACAGAAGTTTATCCAAAAGAAAAAGAAAAATGGTATGTAAAAGCACCTGCATTTTCATTCTCTAAATTAAACGGAATGGATACATACTTATCACCAGAAATGAAATCTACAGGTGAAGCAATAGGATATGATACAAAACTAACAAGAGCACTATATAAAGCACTTCAGTCATCAGGAATGAACCTTGCAAACTATGGAACAATTTTAGTAACAATAGCAGACAAAGACAAAGAAGAAGCCTTGCCATTAATAAGAAGATTTTACAATTTAGGATTTAACATCGAAGCAACAAAGGGAACAGCAGCCTTCTTAAAAGAGCATGGAATAAGAACAAGAGTTAAAAAGAAAATAAGTGAAGGAAGCGAAGAAATATTAGATTCAATGAGAAAAGGCTATGTTAATTATGTAATAAGCACAAGAGATGTAGACGCACTTGACCAAGAAACAGATGGAAGCATAATTAGAAGATGTGCAGTCGAAAATAACATTGCTATGTTTACAGCACTTGACACTGTCAGAGTATTGCTAGACGTACTAGAAGAAATCACACTATGCATATCAACAATAGATGAGTAAATTGTGATTTGATTTAACCTTCCCTATGAACCCAATTAAACATTTACACAAATTACAATGTATGTAAGAAAGGAATGGAATTTTTTATGAAACATTTAATTGATATAACAGATTTAAATGTAGAAGAAATTGATGATTTAATTAAAACAGCAAAAGATATAATGAAAAACAAGGAAAAGTATTCAGAAAAATGTAAAAACAAAATACTTGCAACACTATTTTTTGAACCAAGTACGAGAACAAGGCTAAGCTTTGAATCTGCAATGTTAGGCCTTCGGAGGAAATGTAATAGGATTTTCATCAGCAATGAATAGTTCTACTGCAAAAGGAGAAAGTGTATCAGATACTGTAAGAACAGTAAGCTGTTACTCTGACATAATAGCAATGAGACATCCAAAAGAAGGAGCTCCAATGCTTGTTTCTCAGACTTCAAAAGTACCTATTATAAATGCAGGAGATGGCCGGACATAATCATCCAACACAAACATTAACTGATCTTTTAACAATAGCAAGTGAAAAGGGAAGACTTTCTGATTTAACAATTGGATTATGTGGAGATTTAAAATTTGGAAGGACAGTACATTCATTAATAACTGCAATGACGAGATATAAAAATATTAAATTTGTATTAATATCTCCAAATGAACTTAAAATACCAGATTATATAAAAGAAGAAAAATTAAAAAAGAATAATATAGAATATGTAGAAACTAATGATATAGAAGAATATATAGATAAATTAGATATTCTATATATGACAAGAGTTCAAAGAGAAAGATTTTTTAACGAAGCTGATTATATAAGATTAAAAGACTACTATATATTAACGTTGGATAAACTAAAAAATGCTAAAAAAGATTTATGCATTATGCATCCACTTCCAAGGGTAAATGAAATAGCAACAGAAGTAGATGATGACCCTAGAGCATGCTATTTTAAACAAGTTGAATATGGAAGATATATTAGAATGGCATTAATACTTAAATTATTAGAAATAAGATAAATATGTAGGGAAACATGAAGTTTTGTCCATAAAAGTCAAGATAGGTTAAATCAAGAAAGGGGAAAAATAAGATGAACATAGATAGTATAAATAATGGAATTGTGATAGATCATATAGAAGCGGGAAAGAGCATGGAAATATATAAATATTTAGGTTTAGAAAATCTAGACTGTTCTGTCGCTATAATTAAGAATGTAAAAAGTAAAAAAACAGGCAAAAAGGATATAATAAAAATTGATAATGACATGGATGTTAATACAGATATTTTGGGATACATAGATACAAATATTACTGTAAATGTAATAAAAGATGGAAAGATAATAAAAAAGACACATATGGAACTACCTGAAAAATTAGTAAATATAGTGAAATGTGAAAATCCAAGATGTATAACTTCTGATGAACAAGATATTGATCAAGTATTTGAATTAAAAGACAGAGAGAATAAAATATATAGATGTAAATATTGCGAATCACAAATAAAAAGATAGTGTTGAAAAGCGCATAAAATCAAGCTCAAAATTGCAGGAAAAAATTTCTTGCAATTTTTTTAAAATTTTTTTGAAAAATGTATTGACACTAAATATCAATGTGTGCTAAAATAAATCTTGCGTTCGGCAAAAAACGATGAACGCAAAAGTACATTGAAAAATAAACAATAAATTCCTTTAAGAGAATACTTTGAAGTATTTGTACTCAAAAAGAAAAGAATTGGAGAAAACCAAGTAAAAAAACGTCAAAAAGTTTAAAATGAGTTATTAGTACTCTTGAGATAAGTAAAACCCAAAAGGTTTTACAAAGAGAAACGAAAGTTTCTCTGAAGTAAAAAAACAAGAGAGTTTGATCCTGGCTCAGGATAAACGCTGGCGGCGCACATAAGACATGCAAGTCGA
>CANRGU010000073.1 GCA_947630255.1 uncultured Clostridia bacterium
ACTAACATTGTATCATAATGTAATAATGTGTGTCTTTTTATTTCTTAAAACCGGTCACTTAATTTTACCATTTATATTTTTTAGCACTGTTTTTGTAAAATTTTCTACTTTTATTTTATTATATGTAGTATAAAGTTATTATTATATAATGCTTTTGCAAGTATTGACTTATCAATATTTTCAGTTATTGTTTTATTTAATAATGGTGCTGCTAAATATACTATTGCAAGTATTACATATACAACTATAACACCTTTAATTAAACCGTAAAGTACTCCTCCAAGTGTGTTTACTTGTTTTAATATTGGAAGTTTTGTAATTAAATCTGTTAGAACAGTTACAAATCTTAATGCTATTTTAACAATTATATATATTAATAACAAAACTGCGGTTTCTATTAACTTTACTGTAAAGGCATCGGCTATTGTTTCTATTGTGCTATTTGCTGTCTCCCCTAAAATCATAAGTCCTTTAGCATCTTCAATGCTTATTTCTTCATCTTTTTCTACACCTTCTGGTTTTATTTTTTCTATCATTGCATTTTTGATATTATCATATATTGGTGTGTTGTTTATGATTAAATTACTTACTGGTTTATATAAAATCAGTGCTACTATTATTGCAATAAAAAATGCTAAAATTTTTATTGCGGATTTTACTAACCCTTGTTTATACCCTATAAAAGTACATAATGCTATAATTGCAACTATTATTATATCAAATATAATTGACATATATTTTCCCCCTTATAATGAAATTATATATATTTTATTTTTAGAGATGACCCCTGATATGCCATCACACATAACGATATTTTGTATTTCTTCTTTTTGCGTAAATCCATATTCTTTTACAAGCCAACCACTAGAATTTATAAACATTATATTTGTTCCTAAATTTACAGCTATCATATTTCCTTGAGTGTAAATTTTTTTCGGTGTTCCATTTATTGTGTATCTATTTATCTCTTTTACATTGTTACTGTTTATTATTTGCATTTCTACAGAGCTATCAAGTAGTCCTTCTGACTTTTTTACAACCTTTATTATGTTTGATGAGAGATTAATGTCTGCAAATAATGGTTTTTCATCTACTAAGCTTACTAATTCTGTGTTTTCTTCGCCTTTTAATACATCAATGTGTTCATCATACATACATATTAAGTCGTTTTTATTATTATACTTTATATTTATAATTAAGTCATTTGCTTTTGCTATATGTGTATATTTTATAGACTCGGTTGAATTAGTTATAGCATCATCCATAGATACCACTTTTATATTTGATTGAACAACGATTCCTGAAAAGTTTGCCTCTGCAATTGCTAAATATTTGTTATCATTAGATATGTCTGTATCTATTACATTTGTAGTCGAAAAATAAAATTTAAATAAATCATCGCCTTTTGAATTAAAGGTTTGGACTACTGTTTTATAACTTGTACCAGATATTGTTACTGAAACATAGCCATTTTTATTTACATTTATACTAGATATTTCTCCTTCAATTTCTTTTTGCCATACTACATTTTTGTTTTCTATTAAATATATTTCTTGCCCACCTTTTTCTGCAATGCATAGATAGTTTCCGCTTGTTTCAAATATAGGGTTTGAAATTTCTATATCTAGACTATGTTCCTGTTTTCCTGCTTTATTATACATATTCAATACATTTTGATCTAGTACAACTATATATTTGCTAAATGCGAATATGTTTGCATTTGTTACATTCTCAATATCTATGCTCGGTACATTTTCCTCATTAATTATTTTTCTAAATATATATGTATCAAAAAAGCTTCTTACTTTTTCGTTTTTTACATACAAGATAACAATCGTAATTATTAATATGATAAAAATTAATATAGCTGATATTTTTAATACTTTACCCTTATTGGTTTTCTTTTTAGCTGTGCCTACATCTGCCTTACCGGGAGAATCCATTAAACATATAATATTTCATAATTACACCTTTTCTATATGTTTTGATTTTCTATTTTATTTATATCAAAACAATAGTTTTTTTTCAAGGTATTTTAATGTATTATTATAAAAATTAATTGTAAAATTCCTAAATATCCAAAAATTGGATATAGAAGATTTATTAAATTTGAAAATCCCATTTGTCCTATCAGTATTGAAACCAAGCAAATAAATGCCGCGCAAAATAAATAACTTTTTTTAGTTTTTGTAACATTGCTTAAAAATCCGTATCCTGCACAAATTGCTGTTGTGAATATTGCCATTAATATGACAATTCCATACATGTATTTAAATCCTTTTCCCATAGTATTTGCTATATAGACTATTGGTATTTCTACTTTATATATTTCGCTTATAAAAGTATTCATCAGCAGAAAAATAATAATAGATAATATTAGCATTATAAGTGTTACCATGATTGTAAGTATTAATGATTCACTCTTTGTTTTTATTTTATTTTTTATGCTTATTAATATTGGTATTAAAGTTATACTGTTATAGCTAGCATATAAAATACTGCTTAAAATCCAGTAGATAGAATTTTTACTGTTATTGTTAATAATGCTTGTATATTCAATTTTATTTATTCCTAAAAAAGCAATTAGTAAAATTATTGTTGGAACTAAAAATGTATTTATCTTTATTACTCCATTGCTATTATTAGATAAAGTGATAAATGCTAAAATGGCTATTAAAATCGCGCCATACCATTTGGAAATATTAAGTTCTTGCATGAAATATGTTGCAAATCCAGCTACCATTATATTAAAAGATATTAAAAGAAATATGTTTATAATATTATTTATGGTAAGCCCTATCATTTTATTTTCTCGTAATCTTTCTGGCATAATATTTTCGATGAATTCCTGATAGTTATTAATATTGTTTTTTAATATAATTTTAAACGTTTTATAGATTATATATCCTATTAAAATAACTGATATAAAGATACCTATTAGACCCTTTGTGCCATACTTATTAAAAAAAGTATAAATCTCTTGCCCAGATGCAAACCCAGCACCTATTATTGTACCTATAATGACAAAGCAAGTAGTATATATATTTTTTAAGTTTATTTTTTGCATATTTATTCCTTACCTTCCAATACCATATTTATGTTCTTTTTTTAGGAATATTAATAAGATTTCAAGAATATATTTTTTTAGGTGATAACATGGAATTTATTTACCCTTTTTTAATTGCTTTTCTTTTAATTTTTATATCCGAGCTTGGTGACAAAACACAGCTTCTAGTTTTGTCTTTTTCTTCTAAATTAAAAGCTAAAACTATATTATTAGGAGTTGCATTAGGCTCATTATTTAGCCATGGAATTGCAATATTATTTGGTAGTTTCCTTGGAAATATTGAAAACTTAATTTTCCAGCATTTTTTAAAAATAATTACATACATTTCTTTTATAATTTTTGGAATAATTACTCTGCTAAAATCTAAAACAGAGAATGAAGAAAATAGTCAAAATAATAGAAAAAATTTAAAAAATAATTTAGGATATATTTTATTTATTGCATTTACTATTGCTGTTGGTGAATTAGGAGATAAAACATTTCTTGCCTCAATAGGGCTTGGTATTGAATATTCTGCATATAAGATCTCTCTTATATGTGGAGCAATTGTTGGAATGATTATGAGTGATTTGATTGCAATTGTATTTGGTAGGGCTCTTTCTCATAAAATACCAGAAAGCATTATGCAAAAATTTTCTGGAATTTTATTTTTAATTTTTGGTCTTGTAGAAATTCTAAATTTTCTTTTTTAATTGTATAGAAAAGAGAGTGCCTATGGCACTCTCTCGTGGTTTATGCTTATTTTTTTATTTTAATGTTTTTTACAGTCCATCCTGAATAATAATTTACTCTAGATACAGTCTTATATGAACGAATTCTTACATAATATGTTTTATTTTTTGTTAGACCTGTTATAACTTTTGATGTTGTACTATTCTTTGTTATTTTTACTGTTTTTACACCTTTCTTGAATGCCTTATCTGTTGAGTATTGTATTTCATATCCTGTTACCGCTGTATTCTTTTTCCATGTTATGGTCATCTTCTTGCTCGCACTGTTGCTTAATTTAGATATTGTTATTGTTGGTGGATTTACTATTATTGTTATTTTTTTACTTACTGCTTTATAGCCTGCTGTTTCTTTTGCTGTAATTGTAATTGTTGCTGCTCCTATAAATCCTTTTGCTATTGTTACTTTTCCTGAACTATTTACTTTTACATTTTTATTATTGCTACTATATGTTAGTTTTGCATCTCCTGCTTGTTTTGCATTAATTGAAAAACTTTGTGCTTTTGTAGAATATTTTTTTGTAAAGTTTGATGCTGTAATCTTATTATTAATTTTATTAACTGCAATTGTAATTTTCTTTGTTGCTTTATTATAGTTTGTTGTATCATTTGCTGTAATTGTAATTGTTGCTTTTCCAACATATCCAGCTTTAACAGTTACTACTCCTAAACTATTTACAGTAATATATTTGTTATTGCTACTATATGTTAATTTTGCATCTCCTGCCTGTTTTACTCCTAATTTAATAGTTTGTGCTTTTTTAGAATAATTTACTGTTTTATCTGTTGCTGTTATTGTATTATTTTTCTTTTCAATTTTAAAGTTTGCTGTTGTTGTTCCTTTATAAACATTTTTTCCTGTAACTGTAACTGTTGCTGTACCAGCTTTAACATTATTATCATAATTTACAGTATAATCTTTTCCATTAACTAAAGTTTTATTTCCAGCTTTTACTGTAACGGTTGGTTCTTTTCGATTACCATCGTAAACATAGTTTGTTGAAGATAAATAAACTTTTGTATCTGTCATTTTTACTGTTGCATCTCTTGTTTCAGTATATTCACATCTAGTACATTTACGTTCTTCTTTATTTGCTACTCCTGTAGCAGTCCAGTTTCCAAAATGATGTCCTAATGCTTTGTCTGATACTGTTTCAGTTCTTACTACTTTACCACATACTCTACATTTATATTGAATTTTATGAAATCCATCAGTTGTGCAAGTAGCATAAACTCTTTCGATTTCTTCTCCTCCTAAAGTGATGTGTCCGTTGTTTGATGTAAATTCAAATTTAGTTTCATTTCCAGCTGTATCTTTTGCTACAATTACTTTTTTAGCATCCAAATACGTTGGCAATTCGAAGGTTTTTTCTGTCCAGCTATTATATTTAAATTTTGTTATTGTAATTCCATTTACCTTAATATAATCAATTTCTTTATCGTCTGTTACTGTAATAACAGGGTTTTCACAATAAGAACCATTTTCTCTGATTTCTTCCCCTGTGTTACTTTTTGCTGTAATAACAGGAGGTGTAGTATCTTTAGGTTTTTTAGGATCTTCTGGAAGTGGTTCATCCTTCTTGTGCTCTACTGCTGCTCCATTACTATAAATTACTGTAGCATTATCTTCTTTAATAATATGGTCTGCACTAATTGCTCCAGCCTGTGCACGTTTTTCTCCTGAAGGATCTGCAGTTATTTCTACATTGCTGTCATCTGCGAATTTTATATCTCCATTTACTATAATACCCCAATAATATGGACTGTTTATTTTAATTTTTCCTGTGGCTTCAATTATGAAACCTGAATTTGGGTCATCGTAATTTATCTCATCAGTTTCAAGTACAATACCTGGTACAATATAGTCGTTTGTTTCTTCTTGATCTTGGTTGGTAGTCATATTATGAACTTTTTCAGTTTTTCTCTCTAAATGGGCTTGAACTTCTAAAGAACCAGAACCTTTTATAGTAACACCTTTTGTGTAACCACCTGATATACCATATCCTGTAATTTTGTTTGTTCCTTCAAGTTCAATAGTTATATGGGTTTTACGTGCTAAATGCCTTTGTAAATTAGGAAAAACTGTTCTAGGATCTGTTCCTTCTTCTGCACTACTTTCGGCTACTTCTACATCTGAATCATCATAAGGCAATATAACTTTTTTTGCAGTTAAGTCTTTAAATTTAATTGTATAATTATGACCTTCTTTTTTTATTTCATAGCCATCTGTAGTTAAATCACCATAAGAATTACGGTTTGATGATTTTGAAAAATCAAATTTTACTCTATTTGAAAAATCAAGAACCTCTCCTGTAATGTTATTTTTTAATTCATAGTCTGCATCATATTCTACTGCAGCCATTACTGTTGGTGCCATTACAGAAAACATCAAAATCAACACTAATGTAAGTGCTAAAAATGATTTTTTGTTTATGTTTATTATATTACTAAGCATAAAACCACCCCTTTTTTTTATACTTCTACTTATATATTATTATATACCATTTTATGGGTTTTGGTCAATACTTTTTACCTATGTTAAATTCCATTATAAATTGCAATATTAAGTGTCCGCTTTTTATACAATGTTGTGATTTTTATATTTTTAGACTTGTAATGCTGAT
>CANRGU010000074.1 GCA_947630255.1 uncultured Clostridia bacterium
GAAATTTATAAGCGAATTGCTTACAGAAAAAATTTTTAGATTTAAACTGTTTTAATTATATAACAAAAGAAAGCATTATTCAATACTTTCTTTCCATTTTTTTACATTTTATTTACTCTTGCCATGCTTTTGCTTTTAATGACATTTCTACTTCATTAATTCTTTGGAGTACTGAGATGAAAAATGGTTTAAAAATTAGACTTGAATTTTTTATTAAATTAAAGTTAGTTGGTTTTATTCCTTTAACTTTTAACACATTTTTTATTTGTAACACTTCATCTTTCATTATTGGAACAAATGAAAGTGCAATTGTTATTACAAGCCCAATTTCTTTAGGGTTTACTCCAAATATTTTTAGTGGGTACATTATTTTTTCTATTACTTCGCCAAATTCTGTATACGAGATTGTTTTAGCAAATATATAGCTTAAATTGCAAACTAGCACGAGTCTTATTCCTATTAATATTGCAAAATTTAGGTCTGCGAATAATATGTTTACAACTACTGTAAATAGTATAAATGGCAATAATTTTATTAAATTTTTTATTGCTTTTTGCATATTGATTTTAAGTGTAATTATAAGTATTATATTAAATACTGCGATTAGAGAAATTACAATATAGTCTTTTATAAAAAATATTCCAATAGTATAAATTAGAAACAGAATAAATTTTATTAAATTTTTCATTTTGCCACCTCTACTATTTTATCGAGGATTTCTTTTTTATCCCAATTTTCTATTTCTATATCTATACCTTTATTTCTTAATTCATATACTAATTCTACAATATATGGTATTTTAATTTCATGTTCTTTTAAAAAATCTATCTGGTTTAAAATATCCCCTTTAGCAAAAGTATTAATTATCTTTCTATCTTCTATTACAACTATTTTATCTGCCATTAATATTTCGTCTATAAAGTTGGTTATATAAATAATTGTATATCCTTGTTTGTTTAATTCTTTGACTAGTCTATATACTTCTTCTTTACCTTCTGAATCTATCATTGTTGTAGGTTCATCAAGTACTATATATTTAGGATTTGTAGCAACTACCCCTGCTATTGTTACACGTTGTTTTTGTCCCATAGATAAATCATAACTTTCGCTATTTAAAAATTCTTGCATGTTTAATTTTTTTAACGAATTTTCTATTTTTTCTTCATAGTTTTCTATTTCTAAATTTTTCATTGTAAATGCAATATCATCAAAAACATTATTAAATAAAATCTGATTTTCTGGATTTTGAAATACTACTCCGATTTTTTTTCTAATTTCTAAAAAATCTTTTTTGTTTCGTGTATCAATTTCATCTACAAGAACTTGTCCTTTATTTGGTTTTTCTAATCCAGAAATAATTTTAGCCATAGTAGATTTTCCGAGAACCGTTTTTTCCTATTATACTAATAAATTCCCCTTCGTTTATTTCTAAATTTATATCTTTTAATACATCTTTCCCATTTTTATATTTAAAATTAACATTTTGTAATTTAATCATTGTTTAAAACTCCTAGCACTTTCTTATATACATAGAAACTACCTACTATTAATATAGTTCTGTCATCATATACTTTTTTAGAAATATTTATTGCATCTTCTAATTTTTCTTCATACATATTTACATCATTTAAATATTTTTTAGCCTCTTTGTATAATTTATGTTTAGGTAAATATCTTTTATCTCCTGTTCCACTTGTGAAAAAGAAAATTGCATTTTTATCTTCACATATATTTTTTATAATTGTTTTGTAATCTTTCGTTTTTAAAATTGATACTATATATACTTTTTTATTATCCGGATAATATTGATTAATATTTTGCTGTAAATTTTTTACAGCGTTTTCGTTATGACCGCCGTCAAATATAATTAAAGGAGCTTTACTTAAAGTTTCTAATCTTGCTCTATGTACTACTGTTTTTAATCCGTTATATATTGCCTCGTTTGAAATTTTATATCCTTTTTCTTTTAGGATTTCTATAACTTCCAATACCTCTGCAGTATTGTATATTTGAGCTTTTCCTTTTAAATTTATTTCTATATCTTTATAGTTTTTATAATCAAATTTTTGCATTTCAGTATTATATGAATAATTTGTTAAATCTTCTTTTTCTATTACATGTAATTTGCTATTTTTATTTTTGCATGTTTCTTCTATTACCTGCATTATTTCATCTTGCTTAACAATTACTGTGTCTGAATTGCTTTTAATAATTCCTGCCTTATGTTTTGCAATATCTAAAATATTATTACCTAATATATCTACATGGTCATATCCAATATTGCCAATTACTGCAATTTTTGCATCTACAATATTAGTACAATCTGTTAATCCTCCAAGTCCTGTTTCTAAAACTACTAAATCACATTTTTGTTTTGCAAAATATATAAGTGCAAGTGAAGTAATTGCTTCAAACCATTTAACTGGTACTTTATGTGTTTTATTATATTCGTCGATTACTTTTGATAATGGAAGTAGTATTTCTTTTACTTCATCATCTGATATTTGTTTGTCATTAATCCATATACCATCATTAAATTTTATTAAATGCGGAGATATAAATTTACCGACCTTGTATTCTGTATTATTTAAAATACTTGATAGCATCTCGCATATACTTCCTTTTCCGTTTGTTCCTGATACATGTATAAATTTTGTTTGCTTTTCTGGATTATCAAACTTTTCCATTATATATTTCATAGCATCCAAATTTGGATCTTTTGTGAATTTATCAAAGGTATCTAAATACTCATCAATTCCAATTTCTTCTTCCTTGTATAAATATTTTTTAGCAAATGGCCTAAGTGCTTTTTCAAGTAAAAATATTGTAACTACTTGAATTGGAAGCATTATAGCTTCTGTTGCAAACCTTGATGCAATTACTGCAAAATATGCTTTTCCATATAGCACATTTAAAAATGCTGCTTCTAATAGTATTTTTATTACTCCCAGTACAATAACACTACTAATAATTAATTGAATAATAAATTTAAAATCTTTTCTTTCTTCTCCTGGTTTTTTGTATAAGAATATTCCATAAACTAATCCCATTAAAGCAGATGATATCGTAAATCCTGGAAAATATGGTCCAAATGGAAAAAGAATTGCACCAATTAAATCCCCAAGTCCTGCAATTATTGCAGAATATTTAGGTCCGCAAATAAATTCCTGCAAGCATCATTGGAATAAAGCTGAAACTAATTACCAGAAATGATGATTTGATAGATAGAAATCTCGATAGAACTAATAAAATGCTTAAAAGCATTGCAGATAAAATAATTTTTTTGCTTTTTGTAAGAGTGTATTTTGTCATAATAAAAAGCCCCCTATCTTTTTTTGGAGCTTCCGTTTTCAATAAAGATAATTCTTTGTTTAATAGCGGAATGCGAAAATAAGTCAGCAAAGCCTATGATTTAAGGCTCTTTCGTTTGCTAACAACTTCCCGTTTAGCAACACTTAACTACTTACTTTCTACTCTATTTTGTCTAATTTTATCAAAATATATCTTACTTTTCAATATATATTTAAAAATCTGTTTTTTATAATTACATCATATATTTATTTTATTACAACAAACAATAAATATTAAGACGATGAATGTATTTTTTCTGCCCTTTCAAATCCATCATCTGAATAGTATTCATATTTTCCATTAGTATATTTAAGTACCATTCCTTCTGTTGCCTTACTTAATAACTCTTTTGTAATATCGGTTTCCTCGAATTCGGTTTTAGGTGCGTCTGTTAAATCCCATAGAAATCTGTTGTTTCCTATCTCTTCAGTTACCATATATAAATGACCTTCTTTTCTATGTTTATTTAAATTTATATTCTGCTTTTCAAATATTTCTTCTGCCATATTTTTTATATCTTCTTGCAACTCTTTAGTAGCAATATTATCAATTACATAATTATTATCATTAATTTTTAAAACGTCATTTATTTTTACTTCACTTGGAATATCTTTTTTATTTATTTCTATTTCTTCTATTTTTCCATTTTCTGCCTTTAATACATCATAAGCATTATTTTTATTATCTTTAATAAAATATATTGTATCGCTACTTGAATTTTTTTGTGCATATTTTAATACAACATCATCTAAATTCCATCTTATAGCATTTTGATTTCCCGTTGTAAAATTGTTTTTAGACAATATCTCTTCTATTATTGGAATTTCTTCTCTTTCACAATTCGAATTATTTCCCAAATAATTTGATAACTCTTTTATAAAATTTTGCACAAATTTATTCTCCTTTAAATTATTAAATAAATCATTTACTAAATTTAAATTCAATATATAATCACTCCTTCATTTTTTATTATTTTACATTGGAAATATACTACGTGAGTTAGTAGTATTAAGAACTAAACTTACGAGTAATTATATATTGTTTTCCATAAATTTACAATAGTTTTGTTGTAAATCATCATATTTTATTCTTCTGCATGACTTTCTCCTGTAGTATAATCAATAACTATTCCTGGCTGAACATTATAACAATAAACATTAAAGCAAACTCCTTGTCCTTTATCTTCCACAGAGTATGCTTCTATTTCCACACCACTTGCAAGAAGATTATTTCCTTCAAATATTGGTGTTACTCTGTATAAAACGTGATTATTTTCATTTTTATCTATGTATTCAGCTACTTCATTTTCAAATGTAAGCATTCCTTCTGTATTTAAGTATCTTGTTCCAGTTATCAAATTATTTTTGTTTGCATTTTCTCCTGAAAGTTGCCACCCAATTAAATGACAACGATTATATAAATATTTATCTTTTATTATATTATCATATCTTTTTTGTACCCACCCAGAAAGATCTTTAACATTTCCTATTTCGCCACGTTCTTCTCCTTCTTTTGGCATAATCTCTTTGCAAATATTAGCGTAGGCTACCCCTGCTTTGCCGTTTCCTAAATCATTATATTTTTCAAAAGGCTTTGTTGTATAATCTTCTTCTGTAAAATATGGAATATTATTGTTAATCTCAACATAAGGAGTTCCTGAATATTCTGGAATTGTAGATAAATCAAATATTGTATTATCTATATTATAATTATTCGCTGAATTAGTAGGTTCAGTTTTTTGATTTATATAACCATAAATAGAAATACAAGATAATATGACTACTGCAAAAATGCATTGCCAAATATTTAATTTTTGATTTTTCTTTTTTCTTCCCATAAACTTTTACCTCATTTGTTTTTTATTATTTTATCATTAAAATAACAATTGCTCAACTAAATAATTATCAAATATATATTCAAAAATTTATTTTACCTTATATCATAAAAATATATATTTTTAATATAATATTGTAGGTGATTTAATGGAAACTTTACGTTTAGGCTCTACTGGTCCAATGGTTGAGCTGTTGCAAAGTACACTTATGAAATTAGGTTTTTATAGCGGGACTATTGACGGGAATTTTGGAAGGCTTACGCAAAGTGGGGTAGGTAGATTTCAAAGAAATTTTGGGCTTACTCCTGATGGTGTTGTGGGAACTTCAACATGGGATGCTTTATTTCCATATATAAATGGGAGAACTGCATATACAATTCAAAGAAATGATACATTATTTAGCATTGCAAATAGGTACAATACTACTGTAAATAGAATTAGATTTGCAAATCCTAACATTAATCCAAATAATTTACAAGTTGGGCAAAGAATTATCGTTCCTTTTGGAAATATTATTCCTACTAATATAAGTTATAGTTCGGATATTTTAGAATTAAATATTAATGCACTTGCAAGTATCTATCCGTTTTTGCAAATTGGCTCGATAGGCTCTAGCATTCTTAATAGTTCAATTCCATATATAAGAATGGGAACTGGAGATACAGAAGTTTTTTACAGTGCTGCAATTCATGCTAATGAATGGATTACTTCTCCTTTGCTTATGAAATTTATTGAGGACTTTTGTTTAGCGTATGTTAATAATACTACTATTTATGATTACAGCGCTAGAAATATTTTTGAAAACACTTCTATATACATAGTGCCAATGTGTAATCCAGATGGTGTGAATTTAGTCACAAGTAAAATTAAACCTGGAAGTGCTATATATAATCAAGCAAAAGCAATTTCAAACAACTACCCTTCTATTCCATTTCCAAATGGTTGGAAGGCAAATATACAAGGTGAAAGTTTGATTAACTTCCACCTCTATTGTCAAAGACAACAAGGTTCTGGGGTACCCAACTTGTAATCTTTGATTACTAGTTGGGTCAGGTTCTTATTTTTAAAATTAATGTAGTTTAAACTACATTTTCTTTATTATCTAAAATCTTCTCAATAGGAATAAAGTCATCTATATTTTCACTAATTGTATTTAATGGTGCAAAATTAAATGTAATAAATACATTTTTGTCTTTATCAATTTCAATTTTATCAACAA
>CANRGU010000075.1 GCA_947630255.1 uncultured Clostridia bacterium
AAGACAAAGAAAAAACTGAGCAAATTTGCTCAATTTTACTTGAGAATTTTTGCACAGTTTTATTATACAATTTACAAATATTTAATAGTAAAATGTAATCTCTGGTTTTCATTTCCTTTTTGCTACGCTTTTTAATGATAAAATAAAATGTAGAAAAGATGATATTTCTCTATGTCATCCTCCTACATTATTACTAACTCATATACAAAATTACACAAAATAGAACATTCTATTCCTTAATAAGAAATGTGTTTTCACCGTTACTTACCAGTTCAACACCTCCTGACAAAGTAATGACTGGTCGAATTGACTTCGCGCAACCATAGAGATCACCTGTGGAATCGCATAGCTCCTCACTGGAGATCATATCTTCATCAATAGCGCAACATTCGAAATCGGCACAGACTCTTTCAAAATTGCCATAAAAAAATTCATGAACTGAGACGCTCCTCGACGAAACCCAATAAACGGAACCGTAGTCTACAGGAAGCAAATCACGATATTGTTTACAAAGGAATAAACTAGAATTATTCACGACTCTTGTCCAGCTGGTCTGCATGAAAGTTATCGATTTTTCAGCCAATAGCATCGAAGGCGAATCCACAGGTAAAGTCTGTTGGCTTAACTCCAGCAAACTTCCACTAACTCCGTCTACAGAACCAAACTTCTCATCCTTAAAGATTTGCGGGTAATACCTACATATTGGAGACGTACCCGGATAAGATGTCTCGGAGTCGCCATAATGAACGCCACCGGCACCATTCCAATAATTGTGGTAGTCCCAACCATTACTTTCTGCAGATTCATCTAAGTTCATTACATTTTGTATATCTTCTATTTTCAAATTCTGTGCCGTTCCTTTTTTTGTTGTATATAATGTTTTAGATATTTTATCTATTAAGTATACTGCATTGTTATATCCATTATAACCATATAAATACACTTTTGATGTTGTTGGCTTTGCACTTATTAATCTTATTTGTCCATCCTTTATATCTAATACTCTCCATTTTAGGTCTTCCTTTGTTAATGGATATTCTGTGCCATATGTGTTTCCTGTATATCCTGAGTATTTCGTTAATTCTTCATATAAAGAATTTATTTCTGACGTTTTATCTCCATTTGATTTAACGTATTTTTCATAATCTACGTAATCGCCTACTTTTAACTCTGATTTTTCTCCATCATATGTTATATTTCCATTTTTATCTTGTCCCCACTTTGATGGTTCGTCACTTTGATCTTCTGATGGATTACCTTTTAAATATTCATCTAAAGAATCATACCATGTATCTCCTATTTTTATTCTTCCTGTGAGTAAATCTCTTTCTTGTATTTGGGCTTCTCCTGTTTTTGTTTTTGCTTCTTGTGCTTTACTTATTAAGCCTCCATTTAATGCCACACTTATTGTTACGCCTACAAGTATGAGCATTACAATTATTGTGATTATTAGGGCTATTAGTGTGATACCTTTGGCATCTACTTTTTTGCATATTTTTGTTTTTTCTTTCATATGTGTTTTTATCTCCTTCATTTGTTTTTTTCTTTTTTCCAAATTTTCTTGTTTTTATGTCTATTTTAATTTACATATATATAATATATTATCTTTTTTTCATTGTCAATATTTTTTGACTATTTGTTATATATTTGTAATATTTCTATGAAAATTCTTTGTTTCGTAGATGATAAAAAAATATGTAGAAAAAATAACACTTATTTGCTATTCTTCTACATATTTTTACTGTTAGACGAGGCTGCAAATTGCCCATCTGGATCCATGATAGACCAATCCTGTTCGCTCAGACCATATTTCGTACCGGAAATGCCATATACATAACCATATAAATATACAATAAAATGTAAATATTTCTAACTTTTCACTATTTTTATAATATCTTCTGCTGTTAGTTCAAAATATTTTAATAATTCTTTTGCAGATGCAGATGTTCCAAACCTATCTTTAACACCCATTCTAATAAGCTTTGCTGGATATTTGTCTGTAAGCACTTCTGAAATTGCGCTTCCGCAAGCCCCCAATTATACTATGATCTTCTACTGATATTAGTTTTTTTGTCTCTTTGGCACATTTTATAATTAATTCTTCATCTATAGGTTTTATTGTATGAACATCCACTACTCTTATATCAATTCCCTCTTTTAAAAGCTCTTCTTTTGCTTTAATTGCTTCTGAAACAGTCACTCCAGTTGCAAATACAGTAGCATCTATTCCATCTCCTATTTGAACTCCCTTTCCGAATTCAAATTTTTGTGTTTCATCATATATTAAAGGTGTGGCATACCTGCATAGTCTTAAATATACTGGACCATCCATTTTAGAAATTTCTTCTACAGCCCATTTTGTTTCAGCATCATCTGATGTGCACATAACACGCATGTTAGGAATTCCCCTCATCAATTCTAAATCTTCTATCATTTGATGAGTGGCACCATCTTCTCCTACTGTAACTCCTGCATGTGATGCACATATTTTTACATTCAACTCAGGATATGCTATGCTATTTCTTATTTGGTCGTAGGCCCTTCCACACGCAAACATTGCAAATGAGCTAGCAAAAGGAATCTTGCCAAATGTAGCAAGTCCTGCGGCTGTAGACATCATATCCTGCTCGGATATACCCATGTCAAAAAATCTATTTGGGAATTTTTTCGCAAATATAGATGTTTTTGTTGCTCCCGAAAGGTCTGCATCTAAAACAACTATATTCTCATTTTTTTCTCCTATCTGTGCTAATTTTTCTCCGTAACTTTGTCTTGTCGCCTTAATAATTTCTAGGTTCATACAATAGCCTCCTCTTTGTACCACGCTTCTATTATATTATCAGGTATTTTGAGATTTCCTTTTCCTATTCCTATTTCTATAGAAGGTTTTCTTTTTCCGTGAAAATCTGTTCCACCACTTGTATACAAATTATTTTTTTTGCAAAATTCTAACAACTCTTTGGTTTGCTCGTCTGTAAAATTACTATAATAACATTCTATTCCATCTAAATTGCTATCTTTTAATAATTGTTTTATATATTCAATTTTATTATCAATCCATTTATATTCATAAACATGTGCTAAGAATGCTTTTCCACCTGCTAAATGCACTTGTTCTACAGTTTGAGCAGGTGATGGATAGTCATCTTTTTTATCTAAGAAAAACATATTGTTTCTATTATATACATAATCTTTTTTAAAATTACTAAAACATTCCCATAAATCTTTGGGTACTTTTGCTTCATTTTCCGGGTGTTTTTTGAGTTCGTTATAAAAAACTACACTGCCCCAATCTCGGTCTTTATCCCACTCAATAGTTTCTATTGGATCTAATACCAACCCATACCCCCTTGCTTGTTTATAAAAATGTTTTAAATTTTTTGTTTCCAAAAATCTATGAGTTTTTTCTTTGTAATTTTTCTCTAAGTACTCATCAAATTTATCTATATTTATATTATAAGCTAAAATATCTATTACTCTATCTTTATAATAATTTTTAAGCTCCACACCTGGTATTATTTTACCAGAATAATAATCTTTTACATTAATTTCTCTTAACTCACCATAGCCATTTAGGCTTTCATGGTCTGTTATAGATATATACGATAATTTTTGTTTTTCTGCTCTTTTTAGTATTTCTACTACATCTTCTGAACCATCTGAATTATTAGTATGAATATGTAAATCAATCATCTATTATTTCTCCTTTATATTTTTTCTATATGATTTTATGTGTTAGCTCTTCCATTGCTAATTTATATTCTTCGTCCTTTGGCGCTTTTCCGTGCCAGTCAGCTACATTTTCCATAAAAGATACGCCTTTACCTTTTATAGTTTTTGCAATTATAACTGTAGGTTTTCCCTTTACATTTTTAGCTTTGTTTAATGCGTTAATAATTTGATTCATATCATGTCCATCAATGCTTATTACCTCAAATCCAAAGCTTTTAAACTTTTCATCTAATGGATATATGCTCATAACATTTTCAACTTCTCCATCAATTTGTAAATTATTATTATCAACTATTAAGCATAAATTATCTAGTTTGTAATGGCTAGAAGTCATTGCTGCTTCCCATATTTGTCCTTCTTGTAATTCTCCATCTCCACATATGCAATACACTCTAATTCCTTCATGATTTAATTTTGATGCAATTGCCATACCATTTGCAACAGATAATCCTTGTCCGAAGAGAACCTGTAGACATATCTACTCCAGATACATTTTTCATATCTGGATGCCCTTGTAGCATTCCTCCAAGTTTTCGTAATTTTTTTAGCTCACTTTTATCAAAATATCCTTTTTCAGCCAAAACACTATATAATGCAGGCGCCACATGTCCTTTTGATAATACGAGTCTATCTCTCGAGCTAGCCATAGGTTTCTTTTCATCAATGTTCATTTGGTTAAAATAAAGAACTGTTAATATATCTGCAATTGATAATGAGCCACCTGGATGCCCAGACTTTGCATTATATACGCCTTCTATAATTCCTATTCTCACTCTATTTGCTATTTTTTCTAACTCACTTATATCAGTAACTTTCAAGAATCTCACTCCTTACTTGTTTATTCTATACCATAATTAAATTATTTTCTACATTTTTAAAAAAATACTAAAAAAAGAACAGAAATAAAATCTGTTCTTTAAATATTAATTTTGTGTGTATGGCAATATAGCTATATGTCTTGCTCTTTTTATAGCTTGTGTAATATCTCTTTGATGTTTTGCGCAAGCACCTGTTGCTCTTCTTGGTAATATTTTACCTTTTTCATTTATGAATTTTTTTAATTGATCAGCATTTTTATAATCTAATACAAAATCTTTATTGCTGCACATTACACATACTTTTTTTCTTATTTTTCTAAATCTTGGATTAAAGTCATCATCACTATTATTGTTTCTTCTTCTATTATTTTTTGAGTTTTGTTTTCTATCTGACATTTAATTTTCCCCCCTTCTCAATAATTTCTAATCTCTAGAATGGCAATTCGTCATCTGAAGATGTTGTAAATTCAGAGTTTTCAGAAACACTATTTCCAAATGTATTTTCAAAATTTGATGTGTCTCCATCTCTTTTGCTATCTGCAAAATATGCTTCTTCTGCTATAACTTCTGTAACATAGTGTTTTTGTCCTTGATCATCTTCCCAATTTCTTGTTTGAATTCTACCTACCACTCCAACTTGTTGTCCTTTTTTAAAATATTTGCTACAAAATTCTCCTGTTTTATTCCAAGCTACAATATTTATAAAATCGGCTTGTCTTTCTTCTCCTTGTTTTGCAAATCTTCTATTTACCGCTAATGAGAAAGATGCAACTAATGTATTATTAGTTTGAGTATACCTTACCTCTGGATCTCTTGTAAGCCTGCCCATTAAAATTACTTTATTCATAATTTTATTCCTCCTCTTTAACTACGATAAATTTTATTACTTCGTCTGTAATTCTATATACTCTTTCTAGTTCAGCAATTTCTTCTGGTTTAGATTCAAATTTGAATACAACATAATATCCTTCTTTGTTCTTTTTGATTTCATAAGCTAATTTCTTTTTGCCTATTTCTTCTACTGAACTTACTTTACCATTATTATTAATTAAATTTGAGAACTTTTCTATTAAAGCTTTTATGCTTTCTGTCTCTAAATTTGGATTAATAATGATAACACTTTCGTATTTATTCATTATTACTTCACCTCCTCTTGGATTATAACCCATATAGTATATATGAGTAAGGAAAAATAGCAATGCTATTTCCAAACATTGCTATTTTATCATACTTTTATCTAAATTGCAAGATGTTTTTTTGAAGGCGAAGCCCAAACTTAATTTTATTTTTAAACGCCACTTTTTATCCGTGTTGATTTTAGTTTTGTACAAAAAAATGTTAAAATAGTAGT
>CANRGU010000076.1 GCA_947630255.1 uncultured Clostridia bacterium
AGTAATATTTTTTTACCTATTATTTTCTGCAAATTTTGTATTTTAAATGCACCTTTTATATTTTCTTTTCTTTCTTTGTGTATCGGAACTGGAATTATTATATCATAAGAAGTCATCATTGTCCACAAAATAAATAAATCCTTGTATCTGTTGAGATTCAAGGATTAAGCTAGTTTCTTATGAGTAAATTTTTGTGCTTTTAGATGTATAAAATTCTATAAGATTTTCTCTATTAGTATCACATTAGTATCATTTTTTATTTTTTAATTTTAATTTTTTTATATAATAATACTGTAAAAAATAAACGGATGATTTAAGATAAAACTTAAACCATCCGAGATGCCTAAATAGTAATTACCATTTTAAGTTTTGGACTGTAACAACATGTTTGTTACCAGGAACTATAGTTCCAATCTCGTAACAGTTAACACCATTATTAATAATATGCCTTTTTACTTCTTCAGCACATTCTCTTGGTGTAACAACAGCAAGTCCAACACCCATATTAAAAGTTCTAATCATCTCTGCATCTGAAACTTTCCCATATTTTCTAATTAATTTGAAAATTTCCAAAACATCATATTTTGAAAGGTCAATTTCAGCATCGAGATTCTGTGGTAAGATACGATTCAAGTTTTCCTTTATTCCACCACCTGTGATGTGGGCCATCCCACGAATCATATCTGTATTAAATAAATCTTTTAAAACAGAATAATAGCACATGTGAGGTTTTAAAATCGCATCAATAAAAGTTTCTCCCCCAACTTCTTCATCTAAAATTTGGGGATATCGTGCCATCACACTACGAACTAACGTATATCCATTTGTATGAATACCATTAGATGCAATGCCCAGCACAACATTACCTTCTTTGATTTTTGAACCATCGATAATTTTGCTTTTCTCCACAACACCAACAATACTTGAAGTAAGCACATACGTACCTTCATTAAGTACTCCTGGTTGTTCGGAAGTTTCACCTCCTGTTAAGACACAACCTTCTTTTGAACAAGCATCGGCAACTGCTTTAACAATTTTGTTTATGTCTTCTTTTACCATCTTTCCACAAATTATAGCATCTTGAACGGTCAATGGTTTAGCCCCCATAACAATGCAATCATTGATTAAATGATTTATCATGTCATAAGCAACATTCTCCAATTTTCCATATTTTGATGCTAATAATTGCTTAGAACCAGGTTCTTCTGTCTTCAACACTAAAACTGGGTTTTCATATTCTGGGAAACTGAAATCGTAAAGTGAAGCAAATGCCCCAACTTTATTCAGAACCCTTGAATTATCAGTTTTAAGTATTGTCGCCATTTCCTGCTTCGCCGCGTTTGCGATGTCTATATTGACACCATAGGTAAGACTTTCTGACATGTTATCTTCCTCCTTAAATCATTTGCCCTTAGGCATACAAATTTATTATACCATTTTTTTCTATCAATTTCAAATTTTAATATAAAAAATTGTTTGATTTATTTATTGTATTTAATGCTTCAAATTTTAAAATAACTGCCTCACTTATTAATTCTCTTACATATCCCATTATATCCCTTGGTTTTATAACACTTGGATTTTTTTCTAAATATTGTTCTAAAGCCTTTCTAAATATAATTCTCAATTCTGTCTCAATATTTATTTTAGATATACCATATTTTATAATTTCTTTTAAATTACTATCATTAATGCCAGATGAACCATGTAAAACTAGTGGTCTTTTTATTGCGTTATTGATTTCAATAAGTCTTTTATAATTTATTTCTGTCTCTTTAACTCTCATTCCATGGATATTACCTATAGAAATTCCTAAAACATCAACATTAGTTTTATCTATAAAATATTTAGCGTCTTCTATATTTGTCATATTATTATGTTTTTTTACTTCTTTATCATTTTCATTTTTATTACTAATACTATCTACAATTCCTATTTCTGATTCAACTGTTACATTATATTCTTTTGCATATTCCATAACTTTTGTTGTTTCTTTGATATTATTTTTTATATCATTTTCTGAAGCATCTATCATTACTGATGAATAACCATGTTTTATACATTTTTTTATAATATTCATATTATCTGCATGATCTAAATGTAATGCTACAGGAATTTTATATCTTTCTGAATTATTTTTTACTATATTCACTATATTATCTATTCCTAAATAATTAATTGCAGGTTCTGTTGTCTGAAGTATTACTGGCGCTTTTACCTTTTCTGCTCCTAAAAAAATTCCTTCTAACACATCAAAATTTTCAAAATTAAACGCTGGAATACCATAATGGTTCTCATAAGCATTTTCTAGTAATTCTTTCATAGAATATATCATATACTTTTTCTCCTTTCAATTCCTTCTAAAACTGTATTTGTTATACTCATATAATCTAAACCATAATGCCTTCTTAAGCAATTAATATCTCCACTTTGTCCAAATATTTCTTTCATTCCTAATGTTTTAAATTCAATGCATTTTGTTTTTCCAATTATTGTTTGAGCTATAATACTTCCTAACCCACCATGTATAGAATGTTCTTCTATTGTATATATATATTTCATATCTTTTAGTAATTTGACAATAGATTTTTCATTTAATGGTCTTAAACTAGATATATGTATAACTTCACAATTTAAATTATGTTTTTCTAATTCTTTTTTTGCTCTTATAACTTCATGTGTTATTTCTCCAGTACTAATTAATGCAATATTCTTTCCTTTAAATAATTCTATTGGCTCACCAATATTATACTCAAACTTATCATTTGTTTCAACAATTTCACTTCTTCCAACTCTTATATACGCAGGTGTTTTTGTTTCTATAATATGTTTCATAATTTTTATAGTTTCATTTTTAAATGCTGGTGCAAACACTTCAATTTTAGGAATACACATCATTAGCGAAAAATCCTCTATGCATTGATGAGTTCCACCATCGTCAGAATCAGAAAGTCCCGCGTGAGTACCAATTAATTTTACATTAGAGTTGTTGTATACTACACTATGTCTTATCTGTTCCCAAGCTCTTCCAACTAAAAAAGATGAGAATGTAGATATTACACTAATTTTTCCACATTGAGCTATTCCAGATGCAACACTCATAGCATTTTGCTCACATATTCCCATTTGAAAACTTTGATTAGGTAATGTATCGAAAAACTTTTTCATTCTTGTATGCGTACCCATATCGCAATCTATTACTATCAAGTTTTTATTTTCTTTTCCTATTTTTTTTAATTCTGCACTTATAACATCTCTTAATGCTTCCATCTTATACCCCTTTATCTACTAACTCTTTTTTTGCTAAACTAATTTCTTTTTTACTTAATTGTTTTCCATGATATTCATTATTGTTTTCCATAAATGATACACCTTTTCCTTTTATTGTATCTGCTATTATAACCTTTGGCTTTTCTAACTTTAATGAGCATTCTCTTATTATAGATTCATAGTCGTGTCCATTTATTATTTTAGTATAATATCCCCATGCTTCAAATATTTGTTTAAGATTTTCAATGTTCTTTATGGTTAAGGTTTCCCCTTCTAATTGATATTTATTATAATCTATTATAATTGTTAGATTATTTATATTCAATCTTGGAATTGCTATTATTGCTTCCCACACTTGACCTTCCTGTAATTCTCCATCTCCTAATAATGTATATACATCAAACCCATCTTCTCTGCCACAAATTGCTTGTCCTAATGCAAAAGAAATTCCTTGACCTAAAGAACCTGTAGAAAATTCAATTTCTTTAATCCATTCCTTATTAGGATGACCTTGAAATTTACTATTATATGCCTTTAATACATCTTTTTCTTTTCTACTAAAACATCCTAAATCTTGTAGTATTACATACATTGCTAATTCAGCATGTCCTTTGCTCAAAATAAATCTATCTCTTTTTTTATTAGTAAAATTAGGAATTCCTTTATTCATTATTTTATAATATAATGAAATTAATATTTCTAAGCAAGAAAAAGACCCACCTATGTGTCCACTTCCACCTCTTTCAAGTAACTCTAAAATATCTATACGAAGTTTACTTGATAATTTTTTTAATTCTTTTAATTCTTCAGTTGTTATATTCATTTTCATTATTCCTTTAATTTTAATATTTTTTTATTTAATTGATTGTTTTCTATCGTCCACAATTCTACTTTGTATTCATTATTATTTTCATTATATATTAATGGTTTCATATTGTTTTTAGAATGATGGCTAAATTTTTTATCTTTTGTTCCTGTTATAGAAAATATCATAATTAAATCAAACTTTGGTGAAAAATTATCTTTTACAAGATAATCTATAATTTCATCATTTTTCCAATCATTATTATACATACATTCTAATTCTTCACTTGTAAAAAAATCTTCTATTTTATATTTTGTTTTATTATTTATAAAATCTAATCTATCTATCAAATAATTTATTCTTCCTGTAGGATATTCTTTCATTTTATTACTCGAAACAATAAGTCCTTTCCAATATTTCCACAATCGAGATTCTATTCTTGCTTCTGCAATTCCAGTTCTACCAAAAAAATAATCACTTTCAAATGGTAAGAACATTGAACTATCTCCGCACCAAAATACATTTTTATATAAAGAATTTTGCATAAAGAAAGTATTTTCTCCTAATTCCATTTTGTACTTTTTTTCAAATTCTTTTTCTTCCATTTCTAAAATATTACACCATAATTGTTCTGTTTCTTTTCTTCTTAATGTAGAAATATTTCCATTAATGAAAATATCCTTATAATCTTTTTTGCCTATTTTTTTATTTTCATCACAACTCAAATTATATAAAAATTTTTCATCTACATTACTAGCTGATGAAAAACATGATAGACTGTCTGGTAACAATTTATATATATCATTATTGCAGTTTTTTGCTATAGAAATAACACTAATACATCTACTTCCGTTAAGAGAACCTGTCAAAGTTCCTTCAATAGGGTCTAAGCAAACAATATATCCTGTTTTTTGTTTATTATTACAAAATTGTAACTTAGTATTTCTTATACCATCTCTTTCTCCTTCTACAGATAATACTTGAATTTCTTTATTTCTACTATGTAATATTTCAATAATTTTACCAAATTCCCTTGTTGCTATTTCATCTATTTCTTTTTCTTTATCTCTTCCTTTTCCTATTAAAGGATGTATTTTTACTACAATATTCTTAAATATGTCTATAATATCATTTTTTAAATCTTCCATAACAAATTCCTTAACTTATCATATTTAAAATATTTTTTAATTCATCATTATACGGTTGTTGAGAATTTTTAACTACTACAGTTTTTGACTTTAAAATTACGAATTCTTCTTTTAAATTGTTAGATTTTAATGTTTCTCCTGTTTCTACACAATCTATACAACAATTAAAAAATCTTGGTACAAATGCCTCACTAGAACCAGATACATTACATATTTCATATTTTTTTCCTACAGAATCTAAAAATTTTTTACTTATATTTGGAAATTCTGTTACACATTTTATTTTTTCATTTGCATTTAATACATCTTTTTCTGATTTACTTATTAAACTTATTCGTGTATTACACCAATCTAATTCTTTAATTACATCTAATTTTACTTTTTTTTCAATCATCCATTCTTCTGGTACAATTCCTACATCTAGTAATCCTTTTTCAACAAATATTGGTATATCTCGTTGTTTTAATAAAATAAATTCAATTCCATTACCGTTAAAATATAATTGTTTTTCATTAATTTCATTATTTAATATTCTTTTTATTAAATTTAGTGATTTATTTTTTGAACTTCCTTTTGGAAGACCTATTTTTAACATATTACCTCCTCGTATAATGAACATATAGTTCATTATATATTTTTTTATTTTGAATCTTTTTATATAATGTCTATATAGACT
>CANRGU010000077.1 GCA_947630255.1 uncultured Clostridia bacterium
AGTAAATCTATAAGCCGGGTTCTGTTTAAAACAGCCATTTATCTAGGATATATATTACTATATATCTCAAGCCACCAGTTTAAGAAGACGACGAGCAGTCTTAACCTTCTTATATTTAGGTGTTGCTCCAGATGGGGTTTGCATTGTCCAAATATGTCACCATATCTGCGGTAAGCTCTTACCTCACCTTTTCACCCTTACCTTCAATAAGGCGGTTATTTTCTGTTGCACTTTCCTTAAGGTTTCCCTTACTGGACGTTATCCAGCATCATTGCTCTGTGGAGCCCGGACTTTCCTCATGTAGGACCTTGCGGTATCTATACGCGACTGTTCAATTTACTCTTATTATATTTTAATCTTTTTTTACTAAAAAGTCAATAATTGCTTAATTGAAGGAGCTGATTTTAAAGTGTATTAATACTTTCCATTAGGTTTTTATATTTTATATAGAACATTTTTTTATCTTTATATCCTAAGGAATTTTGTAATTCTTTTATTAATACATATGTTTTATTAACTTTATATTCTTTGTCTTTCATATACTCCATATCGTTTATTAAATTGTTAAATGTTTCTTCACTTTTAGATATATTTGTTTGTATTTCTGTCCAATTATCTTGTTCGACAAGTGAATATGCATTTATTACATAAGATTTTACTTGTTTTATATTTTGCGTGCTATTTTCTGCGGATATACTATTTTCAATTTTAGGTATAAATGAATATAGTTTTGCAAGATTTGTTAATGTTTCAGGCTTTTTTTCATCTTTTATACTTAAAATGCTGTCATCTAGCGCACTACTAAATCCTAATATATCATCATTGTTTACATTTAATGTAGATAAATCTAATATAACTACTCCCCATGCTTCATTTATTATTTCTATTTCATTTTTTATGCTTTTCCAGTCTATATCATTCTCGTCTGATTCCAAAACTGATTTTGGTTCCATCTTAGTTGTTGTTATATTGCTTTTATTGCTCTCGCTTCCCGACTGATTTTGGCTATTAGGCTGTTCTTGTTGTCCTTCAGATTCAGGTCCACTACTTCCGCTTCCACCTGATGATTCCCCACTACTACTTGAACTTTCTCCAGATGATCCGCTCGATGATTTTTGTCCTAGAGAAATTTCCTCTGAAGTAATTGTATAATTCTGCAATGATATATTGTTTAATTTATTTAATATATTAATAATTTTCGTATCTAAATAATTTAACTCCTGTGTTATTTTTGATTTAACATCATCTCTATTTGTTTGATTGTCACATCCTGTTAAACTCAATATAACTGTTAATAATAGAGTAAGCAATAAAAAAATTGCGATAATTTTTTTCATCATAACCACCTTGGAATATTATTTCCAATATATTTACATTTATTCTCTTGTATAACATTATAAATAATTGAAATACTAGTTTATATATTGAAAATGTCTTAAATGGAGGTTTAGTTTGTGAGTGTAATAGTTAATTTATACAGTAAAAAAGCTAATGAAATTTACAATTTTTTAAAAAAATTTTCTCCAAATGAACATTTAGATGATAAAAATTTACTAGAATGGAAAAAAGAATACAATAATCCTATAGAGATTGCCGATATTGTTGGTGTTTTTATAGATAATAATGATAAATTTGACATTAATATGTGGATTAGTTTAGATAAAGACTTTTTTGTAAATATAACAGACCATAACTCAGACCAAATAATAAGATACCTGTTTGAAAGGTATCCTTATTAAAGTTTATTCTTTATTATTTTTTTGTTGTAACTCTTCTTTTACAATTTCTGCCTCTTTTTCATTTTGTGGAGATATTTCAGAATGTTCTAATTTTTCTTCAGCCTTTTCGAAAACAGTTTTTTCGTTTGTTTGTTTTTCCCCGCATTTTGGACAAAAATTTGCCTCTTTTTCTATTTCTGCATAGCAGTTTTCGCATTGTTTTTTATTATTTAAAAATAATATTTCTTTTCTTGCATCTTCTATTTCTCTAGTTATTTTGTCTATTTTTATGCAACTTCTCTTTATTGGTTTTTCTATATCTATATTTTCTTCCCTTACATGATTTTCGTAAATTCTTCTGCCAATTGATTTATAAATTTCGCCTATTTCTTGTTTGTTTTCTGCTATTTTCATTTTCAATTTTGCTTCTTTTGTAATTTTATATGTTGTTTCGGTTGTCTTTTTTCCTAAATAATTTAAAAATCCCATTTGGTTTCCTCCTTCAAAACTTGAAAAGTTTCGCATTTCAAGCTCTTAGCTCTTTGACTTGATGCTTAGAGCATTAACTTTTCAATTTTTACTTTTAATTATTAGTTAGTTTAACCAAATTTAGACTTTTCTATTCTAATCTTCTTGTTTTCTTTCTCGTGTCATAAGTTGCATTACTGCAGTTTTAGGATCTAAATTATTATACAAAATGTCGTAAATGCTTTTAACTATTGGCATTTCTATATCATATTTTTTTGAAAGTTCATATGCAATTTCTATATTGTCTATTGCTTCAATTGTCATGCCTATTTCTTGTTTTGCTTCTTCTATTGTTTTTCCTTGACCTATAAGCATTCCTGCTCTTCTATTTCTACTGTGATTGCTTAAACAAGTTACAATTAAATCGCCAAGTCCTGTTAAGCCATAAATAGTTTTTACGTCTCCTCCCATTTTTACACTTAATTTTGCCATTTCTGAAAGTCCTCTTGTTAGAAGTGCTGCAAATGTATTATCTCCTAATTTTAGGCCTACAATTGTTCCTGCGCAAAAAGCAATTATGTTTTTTAACGCACCTCCAAGTTCTGCTCCTTTAATGTCATTTGATGTATATATTCTTAGTTCTTCATTCATAAAAGTATTTTGCACATTGTCTAAAACGTCTTGATATTTTGATGCTATTACTAGTGCAGTAGGAATTCCTATAGATACTTCCTCTGCATGACTTGGTCCTGAAAGTCCACCGATTTTTGAGTTTGGCAATTCCTCTTCTACTACTTCATTTAATGTATATAATGTTTCTTTTTCAAATCCTTTTGAACAAATTATAATTTGTTGATTTGTTACATATTTTTTAAATTTAGATACTGTCTCTCTTACAGCTTTAGATGGGGTTACAATTAAAATCATTTCTGAATCTTTTATTGCACTTTCAAAATCTGTTACACAAACAATACCATTTGGTACATGTACATTAGGTAAAAACATACATTTTCTTTCATTATTTATTAAATCAGCTTCTTCTTGTTTGTATGACCATATTTTTATATTATGTCCCATTTTTGCTAGATGGATTCCTAATGCTACTCCCCAGCTACCGCTTCCTATTATACAAATATTTTTATTCATTTGTTTTTTCCTTTCTTAAATAAATTGTAATTTGTTATTGAAATTTTATTTCTTAAAACTTAATTTGTTTTCTGTACCATTCTTTATTCTTTTTATATTCTCTCTGTGATTAAATATAACTAATAATGCAATAAGTATACTAATAATAATAGCTTTTATATCAACCTCAGCCATAAATATAGTTAATATTGGATAAAGAATAGCTGATAATATTGAACCTACAGATACCATTTTCGTAACTGCTATTAATATTATTGCAAATATTAAGCATATTAGACCAATTTTCCAATTTAATGTTATTAGAATTCCTAATGCTGTTGCAACACCTTTTCCGCCTCTGAATTCAAAAAATATTGGAAATGTATGTCCGAGTATTGCAAAGAATCCAGCTAAGTATTTTAACAATTCTACGTCTGCATCTATCCAAATTTCGCCTGCAATAATTGCTATTAAAATTGCAATAACTCCTTTTAAGATATCACATAGCAAAGTTAATAAAGCAACATTTTTTCCTACTGTTCGAAGTACATTTGTTGCTCCTGCATTTCCACTTCCCTTTTCTCTTACATCAAATCCTGCAAATTTTCTACTAAATATAACTGAAAAGCTTATACTTCCTATAAAATAAGCTATTATAGAAACTACAATATATATTACCATTTATTAATCCTCCTTTTCACCTTTTTCTCTTGATATTACTCTTATTGGAGTTCCTTCTAATCCAAAATTTGTTCTTATTTGGTTTACTAAATATCTTTCATAAGAGAAATGAAATAGTGATTTGTTATTTACGAACACTACAAATGTAGGTGGTTTTGTCGAAGCCTGTGTTGCATATAATATTTTTAGTCTTCTTCCCTTATCTGTAGGTGGTTGCACTACTGCTATTGCCTCATTTATAACTTGATTAAGCATTGACGTAGATACTCTCATAGCATTATTTGATGCTACTTTATTTATTAATTCAAATAGTTTATCTACTCTTTGACCAGTTTTTGCTGATATAAATAAAATTGGTGCATAAGTTAAATATCCTAATTTATTGTATACTTCTTTTTTATAGTTTTCTAATGTACCAGTTGCTTTTTCAACTTCATCCCATTTATTTACTACTATAATAACACCTTTACCTGCCTCATGTGCTTCTCCTGCAATTTTTGTGTCTTGCTCTGTTACTCCTTCTGTTGCATCTATAAGTAATAAACAGACATCAGCTCTTTCTATTGCTAAAAGTGATCTCATTATACTATATTTTTCTACTGATTCAGATATTTTATTTTTCTTTCTAATTCCTGCAGTATCTATAAAATTGTATTTGCCTTTGTCATTTTCAAAATATGAATCTATTGCGTCACGGGTAGTTCCGGCAATATCACTTACTATAACTCTATTTTCTCCTAAAATTTTATTTACTAATGATGATTTACCAACATTTGGCTTACCTATTACTGCAACATTTATTATTTCATTATCTTCCTCATTTTCATCTTTTAGAGGAAGTTCTTCATATATTGCGTCTAGCACATCTCCTATGCCTAAAGCATTTGTAGATGACACTGGATATGGCTCTCCGAGTCCTAAATTATAAAATTCATAAATATCATCGCTTGTTTTTCCAAAATTATCTGCTTTATTGCATACTAATATTATCTTCTTTTTTGATTTTCGAAGCATCAATGCAATTTCTTCATCCGCAGGAGTTACACCCTGTTTCATATCTGTTAAAAATATTATTACATCAGCTATATTTATTGCAATATTTGCTTGTGTTTTCATTTGAGACAAAATTATATCGTTTGAATCTGGTTCAATTCCTCCTGTATCTATTAATGTAAAGTTTCTTCCTCTCCAATTAGCTTCTCCATATACCCTATCTCTAGTTACACCTGGCAAATCTTCTACAATAGATAATTTTTGTCCTATTATATAATTAAAAAATGTTGATTTACCAACATTTGGTTTACCAATTATTGCAACCATTGGTTTTGACATTATTCTCACCTTTTTCTTTCGCTAAGTATTTTATATCATATTAAGGCTTTAGTCAATAAAAAAAATGCCTTAAGTTTAGGCATCTTTTTTTGCTATTATTTCTTTTCCATCATAATATCCACAATTATCACATACTCTGTGTGGTAATACTGGTTCTCCACAATGTTTACATGTTGCTATATTTGGTTTTTCTAATTTCCATGTTGATCTTTTTAAATGAGTTCTTTGTTTTGACCATCTTCTTTTTGGTTGTGCCATTTCTATTCCCTCCTTGCTATTCAAAGATATCTATATATCTATTCTCTTATTTTTTTATGAACTATAATAGTATATACTTTTATTATTAATTTGTCAATATTTTTGCATTAAATTTTATATTGTATAAATTGCAATATTAAGTGTCCGCTTTTTATACAATGTTGTGATTTTTATATTTTTAGACTTGTAATGCTGATTT
>CANRGU010000078.1 GCA_947630255.1 uncultured Clostridia bacterium
TTATATAAATACATCATTATAATTCCCCAGAATAGACACATGCCTAGACTTGATATATTAGCAAATTTATTAAATGTAAAAATTACTGCTATAATATAAATTGGAATTAACTTTAATGCAAATTTTGCAGTTGTATCTTTTATAAAGTTTTGATCTGAATTTTTAAATGCTAAATAAATATACATATAATTTAATACTACTGAAATTACTATACCTACCATGCCTTCTAGTGTGATTTTTATATTTGTATATCTTAATACTAATAATAACAAAGCTATAAATCCTATTTGCAATATTATTGCAAGAATACCTTTTGATTTTAGTTTTATAATTAGGTATGCAAACATTACTAACAATACAGCAATTGCTATATACATTAGTATATTTAAATCTGCACTTGTTAATATTGGAGAAATTGTATATCTTGCTATATTATAAATTATAGGCAATTCTCCTGAATTTAATATAGTTGCCATTTGTCCAGCAAGTTTTACATATTGTTGTAATGTATTTGTGTCATTTGCTACACCTATAGGAATATTTAAATTACCATCTGTTATCGTATCTTCAAAGTATGTTGTTCTATATATTTGCCCATCAAATACAATTGCTACTTCTTTAGTTTCAGTTTTGTCCTCTAATTCTCCGTTTTCATTTTCTTCTTGTTTTGTTGTAGCAACATATGTTTTACTTATCTCTTCAAGTTTTTGTTTGCCGTCTTTATTGAAATTGATTTGCAAATATACAGAAGTAGTTGTTCCTGTTTCTGCTTGTCCATATACTACCCTTACTTCTTGTATATTACTATTATTTAACAATGTTTCATTTGTTTCGTTATCTTTTAATTCAAATTCACCTTTTTGAGCTAAAACTGATATTATATCGTCTGCATTGTTATCATCTGGAATTTCTAATTGTATATTTCCTGTATTTATATCTTGTCTTATTTTATATTGTTCTATCTTTAAATCTTTCAATCTCTTATCTATTATTTTTTTAGATAATTTATAATTATCTTGTATTAATACTTCGTCACTATTTGTTTTGTTTGTTACTGTTGTGTAGCCATTTTCTTCTGTGTACTCTACTCCTTCTTGTTTTTCTGTAACTTCATTTCCATCTTTATCGTAAATAGTTGTAGAAGCTATTGATTTATCAACAACAAAATCTACTATTTTACTGTTTTCCAATTCCATTCCTAATAAATAGCTTGGTACTACATTTGCAACTTTGTATTCTTGTTTCTTATATATTCCAAAAAAAGATGCTACAGTTATTATAATTACTAACAATATAACTGCAATTATTGTTATTACTTTTTGTGCCTTCACTTTTTATTCCTCCTATAATAATTTAGTATCATTTATCACTAATTCAAACCATATTTGTAAGTATTTTGCTGCATATTTACTCATCATTGTTCTATCCATAAATATTTCAAAATAATCTAGCACAGGGCAAATATGATTATCAATGGTTAAGTCTAATATTACTTTTTTCTCTTTATTATTTATTGTTAAATCAGCATGTGTTACTGCATAATTTACTCTATCATGTATATCAAATGTTGCCATGTTTTTATTTACTACCCTGTCTCTATGAACATCAGACTTGTCCGCAAGTATTAATGCAGCTGATATATCGCTAACAGCTGTACCTGTATGTTCGTCGTGATTTCCAATTGCTGACATTATTTCTGTTCTATCTTTTATATCCATCCCCATGTCTTTTAAAATATTGTATGCGAGTATTGCACCTGAATGGGCATGATCAACTCTATTTACTGCATTTCCTATATCATGCAAATATCCTGCTATTTTTGCAAGTTCAACTCTATTCTTATCATATCCAAGCGTTTCTAAAATTTTACCTGCTCTGTTTGAAACAATACTTACATGTCTTATAGAATGTTCTGTATACCCTAAAGCATCTAACTGTTTTTGTGCTCCTATTACCAATTCTTGAACCTCTGGGTTCTTTTTTACATCTTCTAATGTTATCATATTAACACCTCCTGCTTTTGTAATCGCTTATATTTTATCTTAAATATTTAAAAATATCAACTATTTTGATGCAAAAACTAAATTAAGCTATGTTGGCAAAAAAGGGGTCTGTCCCCTTTTTTGCCAAATCATCTGTTTACTCCTATTATTCCTCCTACGGCTCCGGCAATTATTGCTCCTATTATCATTATTATTGATTTTAAGTTTAATGCGAAATTTCCTTCTATTATGCTTGATAGAATGTAGATAAATGCTATGTATATTAATCCTACAAGTATTCCATTAATTATTCCATTTTTCTTTACTGTAGACATACATAAGCTGCTTCCTATTAATATGCTAATTACTGTTATTATTATTGTTACTGTTGGAATTGTACTTTCTGATATGCTGGTATAAGTTAATAGACTTGCAAATATTACTAATGCAATTAAAGTTATTACTATTGAAATTACACTTCCTTTTATAATTCTTTTTATATTGTTTCCACTTTCACTTAAATTTTCAGATAACCTCATCATAGAATTATTCACCTCTGTTTAATTCTATGTATTATACTTAAGATTATTACACAATTTAAGGCGTAAATTGGTTGCTTTTACCAATTACGCCCATTACATTAGTTTAATCCCTTTATTCTTTCATCAATTGATGCAATTATTTCATTGAATTTTGCTTGTTTTTCTTTTTCTTCTTCTACCTTACTTGCTGGTGCTTTTGCAATAAATCCTGGATTTGATAGCATTTTATCTGTCTTTTCTTTTTCTATTAGAACTTTTGCTTTTTCTTTTTCTAGTCTTTCTATTTCTTCTTTAATGTCTACTAAATCTTCAAAAGGCATAAATACTTCTAATCCTTTTGCTACAACATTTATTGCATTTTGTGGAATATTTTGTTTTGTTTCTTGTATTATTATTTCATTACTAAATCCTAATTTCTTTAAGAATTCTTCTGATTCTTTTATAACTTTTTCATAGTCTTTTGTAACAAATATTAATTTAGATTTTTTAGATGGATGTACATTCATTGTTGCTCTTACATTTCTTATTCCTGTAATTATTTCTTTTAAACCTTCTAGTTTTGCTTCTTCATCTTTAAATTCTAAGCCTTTATTATATTCTGGATATTTTGCAATCATTATGCTTTCATCATTATTATATAATTCTTTGTATATTTTTTCAGTAACAAATGGCATAAATGGATGCAAAAGTTTTAATGAATCTGATAACACTTTATTTAAAACATATTGTGCAGTTTTTCTAGTCTTGCTTTCTTTGTTGTATAGTCTTGGTTTTACAATTTCAATATACCAATCACAAAATTCATTCCATATAAATCCATAAATTTTGTCTAAAGCTACACCTAAGTCATAGTTATCCATGTTTACTTTTATTTCAGCTATTAGTGTATTTAATTTAGATAATATCCATTTATCTTCTACCATAAGATTTATATCATTGTTATCATCATCATAATCTTCTAAATTCATAAGTACAAATTTTGCTGCGTTCCATACTTTGTTTGCAAAGTTTGATGCCGCTTCTAATTTTTCTGGCATAAATCTCATATCATTTCCACTTGATGTACCAGATATTAAAGAAAATCTTAGGGCATCTGCTGAATACTCATCTATTATCTCTAATGGATCTATTCCATTTCCTAAAGATTTAGACATTTTTCTTCCTTGACTATCTCTTATAATACCATGAATGAACACGTCTTTGAATGGAACTTCTCCTGTTTGCTCTAAAGCAGAAAACATCATTCTTACAACCCAGAAAAATATAATATCATAGCCTGTAACTAATGTATTTGTAGGATAAAATGTTTTTAAATCTTCTGTTTCTTCTGGCCAACCAAGTGTTGAAAATGGCCATAATGCACTACTAAACCAAGTGTCTAGAGTGTCTGGATCTTGAGTAAGATTTGTGCTTCCACATTTTTCACATTTTTCTGGTTTTTCTATATCAACATTAATAGCCCCACATTTGTCGCAATAATATGCTGGTATTTGATGTCCCCACCATATTTGACGAGATATACACCAGTCTTGTATATTATCAAGCCAATTAAAATATGTTTTTTCAAATTTTTGTGGTACGAATCTTGTATCACCTTTTTTTACCGCTTCTATTGCAGGCTTTGCAAGTTCTTTCATTGCAACGAACCATTGATCTGATATTTTTGGTTCTATTGTACTTTTGCATCTATCGTGTTTACCAACATTGTGAGTATAGTCTTCTATTTTTACTAGGTTTCCAAGCTCTTTTAATTTATCTACTATTTTTTCTCTTGCAGTATACATGTCTAGCCCTTTATATTCTGGAACTAAATCGTTCATTTTGAAATCTTTGTCAAATACTTCAATTATTTCTAAATTGTGAGTAAGTCCTGCTTGATAATCATTTGGGTCATGTGCAGGTGTGATTTTAACACAGCCTGTTCCAAATTCCATTTCTACAAATTCATCTGCTATAATTGGAATTTCTTTATTCATTATAGGAAGTATACATTTTTTACCTATTAAATCTTTGTATCTCTCATCGTCTGGATGAACTGCAACTGCTGTATCTCCAAGCATTGTTTCTGGTCTTGTTGTTGCAACTGTTAAGTATCTATCTTCCCCTACAACTTTATATTTAATATGCCATAAATGTGTAGGTTCTTCTTCGTACTCTACTTCTGCATCTGAAATTGATGTATTACAACATGGGCACCAGTTTATCATTCTTTTACCTTTATATATAAGTCCTTTGTCGTAAAGTTTTTTAAATACTGTTAAAACTGCTTTTGATAGTCCTTCATCCATTGTAAATCTTGAGCGTGTCCAGTCTGCTGAGCAACCTAATCTTTTTTGTTGTTTTACAATTGTTCCACCATATTCTTTGGTCCATTCCCATGCTCTATCCAAAAATTTTTCTCTTCCTAAGTCCCATTTATTTATTCCTTCTTCTTTTAGCTTATCTACTATTTTTACTTCTGTAGAAATTGCAGAATGGTCTGTTCCTGGAACCCATAAAGTATTATATCCCTGCATTCTTTTATATCTAATTAAAATATCTTGAAGTGTTCCATCTAAAGCATGTCCCATGTGAAGTTTTCCTGTTACATTTGGAGGAGGCATCATTATACAATAACTCTCCTTTGTTTTATCCATGCTTGGTTTAAAATATCCTTTTTCTTCCCAATTTTTATAAATTTCTTCTTCAAAGCCCTTTGGCTCATACTTTCCTTCTAAAGTATGATTGCATTTTTCACACATATTTTTTCCTCCTTCAAAAAAAGACGCCCTATGTATAGGACGTCTTTTATAACGCGGTACCACCTAATTTATATAAATTTTAAATTTATACATCTCTAATATCTTTTAACGCAGATTATGCGGATTACTTTACTGCTATTTCAAATAATCAACTCCAAAGCTACCTTCAGATTTTCTTAAACCTTAGAAGCTCTCAGCCGGTGACTTCTATTCTCTTTAGGTAAGGTTAAATCTTACTCCTCTTTTTCATAGTTTTTTCAATATGTTATATATCTTAACATATTTATTTCGAAAAATCAATATTTTTTTACATATTACAATATACTAATATCATTCCAATTATACTAAATAGAAAACCTATTAATTTTAATCCCAACGTAGCATCATTTTGATCTCCGAAGCCAAATACTTTTTTTGTTATTGGTCTTGCATCAAACACTAATATTACTCCGAACATTACTAAAATTATTCCTA
>CANRGU010000079.1 GCA_947630255.1 uncultured Clostridia bacterium
GAAGCAATATTTCCAATGCCTGTATTGATGGTCGCAACATACAATGAAGATGGAAGTGTTGATGTAATGAATGCAGCGTGGGGAACTATGCTATCAAGAGACCAAGTTATATTAAATTTAACAGAAACACATAAAACGGTAAAAAATATCAAAGAGAGAAATGCATTTACGGTAAGTATTGCAGATAGTAAACATGTTGTACAAGCAGATTATTTTGGTATGGTATCAGGAAATAATACTCCAAACAAATTTGAAAATAGTGGATTAACAGTAATGAAATCACAAAAAGTAGATGCACCAATTATAAATGAGTTCCCAATATGTTTAGAATGTGAATTTATAGAGTACCAAAATGATGAGTATGGAGCAGGAGTTATTGGAAAAGTAATTAATGTTACTGCAGATGAAAGTGTAATGGATGGAGATAAAGTAGACGTTTCAAAAGTAAATGCGATAGCTTTTGATCCATATACGCATGGATATTATAAAGTTTCAGAAAGAGTAGGAGAAGCATTTAGAGACGGAATGCAAATAAAAAAATAATTAAATAAAAAAATCAAAGAGAAGCAATATTGTTTCTCTTTGATTTTTTTAAATTTTATGATATTATCTCAATACAACAATAAAATTATAAAGCTAAGGAGGAAAAGCCGAGATGTTCGGCTGTTAGTTATATGGATAATAAAAAGGATTGGGAAGAATTAGAAAAATGGAATAATGAAAGAATGGAAAAAGATAAAGAAAAATTTGGCTCTTATTTAGATAATCATGATGACAAAAGCGTTGATAAAATGGTAAAAGGGTTAAATATAATGACTATAGGATTTAAGATAATAAAATATCTCTTAATTATAACAATTGCAATTATTGCAGTTATATTTACAAGTATGTCAATTTCTAATTTAAATTCCCATACCACAGTAGATGTTTATAATACTATTAAAGATAAATATAAAATAAAAGTAAATACTATTTCTGAAGATATAGATGATAAAAAAGATGGAATCTATAAACTAGAAGTTAAAGATAATAGCAATATAAAATTTACAGCTATAAAAAAAGGAAATCAGTTGCAAGAAGATTTATCGGATAATTCTCATAAATATTATTTTGAATCATGGGATAATCCTAATAAAAATGTTTTTACAGTAGTTGAAAATTATAATAATAATTTATTAGAATATCAAACATATATAGAAATATATAATGAAGAAGAACTAAAAGAAAGCATGAAATTAATTAATGAACTTATAAATACTTGTGGAAATGAGAACTTCTATTTAACATGGAATATATATTTAAAAAAGGGAGAATATAGAATTTATCCATATGAGGGAAGCGGAACATCAAATGAAGAAGCTACTCAAAAAGCAATAGAAAAGTATAATAGTTATTTTAAATAAAGTTATAGTATAATGCCATATACTTGAAATTATTTACCTTCTGTTATATAATCACAATATTAATAAATAAGGGAGATAGTATATGTGGCTTGCAATAAAAAGAGGTAGTATAGTTGTACTAGGATTATTGTTACAAATATTACTAAGTTTATTTATATATCTAAAACTAGGTGAATACTTACATATTATTCGAATATTGTACGGAATTTTTAGTGTATTAATAGTACTTACAATTATAAAAAATAGTAAAAGACTAAGCAGTGACCTAATATGGATTATTGTAATAATGCTATTTCCACTAATAGGTACTCTTCTATTCATCATATTAAATAAAAGTAAAAACAACAGTAAAATATTAAAAAATATCAATAAAAATATAAAAGACGGACAGAAATATTTAATTCAAGATGAAAACATAGAAAAAGAAATACAGCAGCAAAATTTAGGACAATTACGATATATTAGCGAGTTTGCAGGCTTTCCTGTAACAAAAAATAATGAAGTTAAATATTATCCACTTGGGGATGATGTATTCCCTGTAATGCTTGAAGAATTAAAAAAGGCAGAAAAATTTATCTTCATGGAATATTTTATTATTAACAAAGGCAAGATGTGGCAACAAATATTAGATATCTTAAAGGAAAAAGTAAAACAAGGCGTAGATGTTAGAGTAATGTATGATGATATGGGATCTATTGCAATGCTTCCAGAAAGTTTTCCTAAAGAGCTTGAAAAAGACGGAATAAAATGTATTTTATTTAATAAATTATCTCCATTTTCAGGTATTATTATGAATAATAGAGACCATAGAAAAATGACAATTATAGATGGACATACAGTATTTTCGGGAGGAATAAATATTTCAGACGAATACATAAATGTAATTAGCAAACATGGACATTGGAAAGATAATGGAATTATGATTAAAGGTGAAGCGGTTTGGAATTTTACAGTAATGTTTTTGGAAATGTGGAATGCTTTTAGAAATGAAGATGAAGATTATACAAAATACAAATATGAATTTAAAAATCAATATTCAGAAAATGGATTTGTTGTACCTTATGGAGAAAGTCCATTAGATGATGAAATTATAGGAGAAGATGTATATTTAAACATTATAAACCAAGCCAAAAAATATGTTTATATCTATACACCATATTTAATAATTGATACAGATGTAATTAACAGTTTAGTTTTAGCTGCAAGAAGGGGCGTAGATGTTAGAATTGTTGTTCCAGGAATACCAGATAAAAAATTAGTTTATGATGTAACACAGTCATATTTTTATACATTAATAAAAGGTGGAGTTAAAATATATACTTATACACCGGGATTTGTGCATAGCAAAGTATTTGTTTCAGATGATGAAATTGCAACAGTTGGAACAATTAATATGGATTATAGAAGTTTGTATTTACATTTCGAATGTGGAATTTATATGAAAGATACAAATATAATACCAGATGTAAAACAAGATATAATGAGTGCTATAGAAAAATCTCATAAAGTAACACTTGAAGAATCTAAAAGTGGAATTATAAAAGGAATGTGGCAAGCAATCTTAAGAGTATTTGCACCACTTATGTAGTATAGGAGGAGATAAAATGAATTTATATGAAGATTTAAAATGGAGAGGATTAATACAAGATATAAGCGATGAAGAATTAATAAACAAATTGAACAATGAGAAGTTGACATTTTATATAGGAACAGACCCAACAGCAGATAGCATGCACATAGGACACTATTCATCATTTTTAATTTCAAAAAGACTTGCAAAATATGGACATAAACCTATTTTATTAGTAGGAGGAGCAACAGGCTTAATTGGAGATCCTAAACCAACTGCTGAAAGACCAATGATTACAAAAGAGGAAGTTCAGCACAACATAGAAGGATTAACTAAACAAGCAAAAGAAATATTTGGATTTGAAGTAGTCAATAATTATGACTGGATAAAAGATATAAATGTTATAGATTTTTTAAGAGACTATGGAAAATACTTCAATGTAGGATATATGCTAGCAAAGGATAAAGTAAAATCAAGGATGGAAACAGGTATTACATATGCAGAATTTTCATATATGATTTTGCAAGCACTAGATTTCTTACATTTATATGAAACAAAAGGATGCGTGCTTCAAGTTGCAGGATCAGACCAATGGGGAAATATAACATCTGGAATAGAATTAATTAGAAGAAAAACAGATAAAACCGCTTATGGAATGGTAATGCCTTTAGTTACTGATTCTAATGGAGTTAAATTTGGAAAAACAGAGGGAAATGCGTTATGGCTTGATAAAAATAAAACATCAAGTTATGAGCTATACCAATATTTAATAAATCTTGAAGATTCAATGATCATAAGTTACTTAAAGAAACTAACATTTTTAAGTAAAGAAGAAATAGAAGAAATAGAAAAAATGCACAATGAAAAACCAGAATTAAGAGAAGCCCATAAAATACTTGCAAGAGAAATAATAACAGACTTGCACGGAAAAGAAGAATATGAAAAAGCAATTAGAATTAGTGAAGCTCTATTTAAAGGTAATTTTAGCAAGTTATCAAATGAAGAGTTAGAAGAAGCTTTCAAAGGAAATGAAGTAAAAAACATAGAATTAAATAAAAACATAGTAGATGTTTTAGTAGATATGGGAGTTGCACAAAGCAAAAGACAAGCAAGAGAATTTATTTCAAATAACAGTATAGAAATAAAAGGCGAAAAAGTAAATGATTTAGAAAGAACAATTGATAATACTTATCTTACAAATAATACTTATTTAATAATAAAAAGAGGCAAGAAAAATTATTATATAGGCAAAAAAATTTAATGACAAAATAAAAGAAAATGAAAATATAAAATTCATTTTCTTTTATTGTATAATAAAATTTGATATGATAATATTAATATGAAAATATGAGAGATGAGGAGGTATTTTTATGATAGCAATAGGAAGTGATCATGGAGGATATGAACTTAAAGAAGAATTAAAGAAACATTTAGAAGAAAGAGGGCTAGAATATAAAGATTATGGGGCTTATTCAACAGATAGAGTAGATTATCCAGTAGTTGCAAAAGAAGTTGCAAAATCAGTTCAAACAAAAGAATGTGAAAAAGGAATTTTAATTTGTAGGTCAGGATATGGTATGGCAATGGTTGCAAATAAATTTAAAGGAGTTAGAAGCGCACCATGTTTTTGCACTAGAGCTGCACAATTTTCAAGACTTCATAATGATACAAACATATTATCACTTGGAGCAGACTATGTAACAGTAGATGAAGCAAAGGAAATATTAGATACATGGCTAAACACAGAATTTGAAGGTGGAAGACATCAAGAAAGATTAGATTTAGTTTCAGAAATAGAAAGAGAGAATATGAAATGAAAATAATCTTAGCATCAAATTCGCCAAGAAGAAAAGAATTATTACGGAAAAATTGTTAATGATTTTGAAGTAGTAGTAAGCAATTTTGATGAAAGCAAAATTGTAGAAAAAAATCCAGAAAAACTTGTATCAAAATTATCAATGTATAAAGCAAAAGAAGTATTTGAAAGATTTCAAAATCAATACAAAGATTTAACAGTAATTGGTGGAGATACAATAGTATATTTTGATAATAAAATTTTGGGAAAACCAAAGGATAAAGAAGATGCATTTACAACTTTAAAAATGTTACAAGGAGCTACACACTATGTATATTCAGGCTTAGCTGTTATATCGAACAAGAACGGGAAAATCATAGAACATGTTGATTTTACAAAAACAGCGGTATATATGAAAAAAATGACGGATGAAGAAATAGAAAAATATATTGAAACCGGTGAGCCTATGGACAAGGCTGGAAGCTATGCAATTCAGGGAATAGGAAGTAAATTCATAGAAAAAACAGAGGGTTCATATAGTTCAGTTGTAGGATTAGATATAGAAAAATTAAAAGAAATATTAAACAAACTATAAGTCAATATAAATTTGATTTTTAGCAAGGAATTTGATATAATATGAATATATCAAGGTGTTGAGTGCAGCAACGCCTCTCAAGGAGGAATTTTACATGAAAATCAAAGAATATGTTATAGTTTCTAGTACTAGCGTAATATCATTAACTATCAAAGTAAATGAATATATTAAAAAAGGATGGCAGCCATGGGGTGATATGCGGAATATGCCGGGTAACTATTGTTGCCAGGCTATGGTAAGATACGAAGAATAATAAAAAAATCCACGTTAACTGCACACAGCGTGGATTTCTTTTTATATAATTTTTGTGAGTATAATTAACTTAAAATAGTAATGAATTTTAATCATTTTAAAAAAATATCTAATCAAAACT